>NZ_NEGM01000034.1:0-2548 GCF_002135275.1 Acinetobacter sp. ANC 4973 | reverse complement strand
WCTTTAACGGTATTGCCTAAGCCAAGTTGCACCCCGTCTGCTGTTGTTGTACTGGTGATGCTGCCATCTGTTGAGGCTTTGACATTAAGGGTATCACCCAACTTGTATTGGTTGGCTGTTGTACCATTACCGAACTTGATGCCTGTGTTGGTAACTGCTGTTTTTGCATCAATGACTGCATTGTTTAGGTCACCTGCGTTGACACCTTTGCTTGCATTAGCAGTATTAGTGTAATCACCTGCGCTAGCTACATTGCTTAGGCTCGTACCGCCTGTGGTAGTAATCTTGCCTGTGATTGCATCTTTTGTACTGCTTGTTGCGGTTCCACCAAAGGTAACTTTGTCTTTAGTGGCTGCATTGTCGTACTTCACTGCTGCATTATCTGTTGCAGTTTGTGCATCGCTCACAAGTTTTAATTGGTCTTCTGTTGCTGCTTGTCCACTGGTAATGCTTGCCGCATTCCATGTCTTGTTGCTTAAGCCACCGATTTTTCCTGTGCTGCCATCAAGCGTGATCTGCGTGGCACCACTACCAACGGTTACTTTATCGAAACTTACATCTTGCGCTGTTGCTACGGTGTAAATGCTTTGACCATCTGCGCCAGCCACTGAAGTGACTTTAATATTGTCGCCTTCTTTTACTTCTGTCTTAGCTGCTTTCGCTGTATTGCTAACACTGTTGATTGCCCCATCAATCGTGTTCGCACCTGTTCCACCAATGTTGTTGGTGGTGATAGCTCCAGTCACTGCATTTATAGTCGTACTACCGCCAATTGCATTTTTAATGCTGTTTGATACTGCATGAAGCTGGCTACCATTAATTGCATCGCTTGAGCTTGCATTGACTCCACCTGCTTTCACATTGCTGATCGTGGTACCCGTTGCTCCACCGCCTAAAGTAACTTTGTCTTTTGTTGCTGCACTGTCGTACTTCACTGCTGCATTATCTGTTGCAGTTTGTGCATCACTCACAAGTTTCAATTGGTCTTCTGTCGCAGCTTGTCCACTGGTGATGCTTGCAGCATTCCATGTCTTATTGCTTAAACCACCAATTTTTCCTGTGCTGCCATCAACGGTGATCTGCGTAGCACCACTACCAACTTTAACGGTATTGCCTAAGCCAAGTTGTACTCCGTCTGCTGTCGTTGTACTGGTGATGCTGCCATCTGTTGAGGCTTTAACATTAATGATATCACCCAACTTGTATTGGTTGACTGTTGTACCATTACCGAACTTGATGCCTGTGTTGGTAACTGCTGTTTTTACATTAATTACCGCATTGTTTAGGTCACCTGCGTTGACACCTTTGCTTGCATTAGCAATATCGGTGTAATCACCTGCGCTAGCTACATTGCTTAGGCTCGTACCGCCTGTGCTAGTAATCTTGCCTGTGATTGGGTCTTTTGTACTGCTTGTTGCGGTTCCACCAAAGGTAACTTTGTCTTTCGTCGCGGCATTGTCGTACTTCACTGCTGCACTGTCTGTTGCCGCTTGTTGTGCCGCCAATGTATCTAATTGACCTTTGTTCACTGCATCTTTGCTGCTGGTACCTGCTTCGATGCCTGTGATTTTATTGGTCGTTTTGTCGATAACAACGTTGCCTACAGTGACTTTGTCCGCTGTAAGTCCTGCATTGTTAATAACCGTATTGCCTGTGGTCACACTGGTCAAGCTCAAGTCTTGGCTTAAAGCAAATGCGATGTCTTTGCCTGTCTTGGTCGCAGTGAGATTTGTATCTGCAAGGTCTGCAACACCGATATCAACAGTATCACCTGCTTTGATCGCACCCGCGTTCGTACCATTGGTTTGTAGGGTGAAACCACCTTTTAAGCTACTAATGTCTGCGGTATTGGTGGTGATTTGTGTACCGTGGTTGCTCACTGTGGTGTTCAGTGTGCTGATACTTGTGGTGTTTTGAGCAACGTTTTGGTTGGTTGCATACAGTTGGCGACCATTCACTGCATCTGTTGAGCTTGCATTGAGTGTGCCATCTTTAACATTAGTGATCGTGGTACCCGTTGCTCCACCTAAAGTGACTTTGTCTTTCGTCGCTGCACTGTCGTACTTCACTGCTGCATTATCTGTTGCACTTTGCGCATCGCTCACAAGTTTTAATTGGTCTTCTGTTGCTGCTTGTCCACTGGTAATGCTTGCCGCATTCCATGTCTTGTTGCTTAAGCCACCAATTTTTCCTGTGCTGCCATCAACTGTGATCTGCGTAGCACCACTACCAACTTTAACGGTATTGCCTAAGCCAAGTTGCACACCGTCTGCTGTTGTTGTACTGGTGATGCTGCCATCTGTTGAGGCTTTGACATTAAGGGTATCACCCAACTTGTATTGGTTGGCTGTTGTACCATTACCGAACTTGATGCCTGTGTTGGTAACTGCTGTTTTTGCATCAATGACTGCATTGTTTAGGTCACCTGCGTTGACACCTTTGCTTGCATTAGCAGTATTAGTGTAATCACCTGCGCTAGCTACATTGCTTAGGCTCGTACCGCCTGTGGTAGTAATCTTGCCTGTGATTGCATCTTTTGTACTGCTTG
>NZ_NEGM01000033.1:0-2574 GCF_002135275.1 Acinetobacter sp. ANC 4973 | reverse complement strand
GATATAGTAAATGCACTTATTGATAAGTATCTAAAAGAATTAAAAGCAGAAGATGTTGTTGAATGGCAAAAAAAATATACGGAGAAGTAAATTAACTAAGGTTAAAACTCCTAAATTCGGGAGTAAAGTCCACTACCAGAAAACGTGGACTCCACGACTTCGGATTTCGTATAATGCAGATTGATGTTAAATGCATTCTACAAAGCAAAAAAAAGCTATGTTGTGTTTAACATAGCTTTTTGTTTTCTTCACTGGAGAGATCAATGCAAGTAACATAATCTCAATATATTATACGAAATTATGTATTATAAGCCTTTGATACTAAACAGCTTTTTGAATTGTTGGTGACTTTTCAAGATTATCTTGAATAACTAACTGACCAGTTCCATTTGTCCGCCACCAAATTTGTTTTGACTTAGTTAGACCTTCCTTAATTTCAATTGAAATAACTTTGCCTTTGGCTTGCTGATACGTTGGAATTAAATATTGATGATCTTTAGAAATAGCAACTTGGAAAGATGCAGGAACTTCACGCTGTAAACCGAAATCCCATTTAGTACCTTCAAATACTAATTTGTTGAAGTCACCAATTTGTACGTCGAGTAATTGTCCAGTTTTAGAAATCATGAGTGAATACCTATGCAATTTTAAGTTTAGAGAAAGTTGATTTTGGTTCTTCATACCAATCTGGTACTTGCTGATCGAAATTAATTTCAACCATTCGTACAAATGGAATGATGTTGTGTTTTTCTTCAGTGTGGAGATTCTGAAGGAACATTTTAGAAAAGCCTGAAAGCTGTAAATCTTTCATATATGCGTAGAAACGAGTTTCTGAATATCTTCGCTTCATTGCATCGCAACCATGCGTTTCTAAAGCACAATAAAAGTTGAAAAGATTACGAGCTTTGGTATGTGAAATTCGACCAGACTTAGTCATGGTGAAATGGGTTTCACAGAGTTTTTTATAGATAGAATCGTGGTCAGTAGCTTTCATATTTTCACCCTCAAGGGCTTTAAAAAATTCAGCATTGGCTTTAAGCCAAAGCTCTTTAAGTATGTTTGGATGGTTACGTTGATATTGAATAAGTAAAAAAAGGTTAGTTGGTATGCCCTGTTCTTTGAGCCAATATTTCTTCATGCCAGTTTCAAAACGAAGTAGTCCAACAGCAAATTTCTGAAGGTTTACATCTTCCATAACAGCAACAACACGCATTGCATTTTTATCGTTTTTAGCAGCTAATTTTTTTTGTTCTAGTAATTGATTTTGGAATTCACACCATTTCCCATAAATTTTACGAGCAAGACGCTTAGCACGTTCAGAACCGAAATAAACCGTATTTTTATAAGTGCATTGCTTAGTAGATTTACGAATACCACGGCTAGAGAAATTACGAAGATAATCAAGAACTTTTTCAACTTGATCGTTATCTTTTAAACGAGCTGAATAAGTAACATCAATCAACATCACTTCAGCTTCAGGAATTGCAAGAATGCTGTAAAGCGTTGGAGCAGCTTCAAGTAAATAACCGAGCATTTCCAAAGCACCTTCTTCAATCCAATCTGTACCGAATACATTATGACCTTGCAGAATCTTTGCAGGACTTGCTTTAAGTTCAACAAATGGGAAATTCACACCATCATGATGAAATTTAAAAGCCATCTTGGTAAATGAAGTTGGTAATTGAGAATATGGATGATGAAGTACTTGAGTTTTAGTCTCACCGTCTTCATTTTTAAAAACACAACGAGAAGCAATGTCTATACCTAGATCGAGTAAATCAAAAGCAAGGATGCAGTACTTCCCTTCACTGTCGACATCGACAAGTGAGGCATCTACTGGAATCCGCATTTCGATCTTATCTAACATATGCAACACTGTCACAAGCAACAATTGATGCAATTTGTACCATAGTTGCACGCAACAATGCAACACTGTCACAGTGTTAAAATAGATTTTATTTTGGATATACGAATCAAATGTCAAAGACCTATAGAGTTAAATCAAAATATGTAACATTGATACAAAAAGCGCATATAGACTTTATAGTGCAGACAAGATTGCCTATAGATGAAGCAGATATAGTAAATGCACTTATTGATAAGTATCTAAAAGAATTAAAAGCAGAAGATGTTGTTGAATGGCAAAAAAAATATACGGAGAAGTAAATTAACTAAGGTTAAAACTCCTAAATTCGGGAGTAAAGTCCACTACCAGAAAACGTGGACTCCACGACTTCGGATTTCGTATAATGCAGATTGATGTTAAATGCATTCTACAAAGCAAAAAAAAGCTATGTTGTGTTTAACATAGCTTTTTGTTTTCTTCACTGGAGAGATCAATGCAAGTAACATAATCTCAATATATTATACGAAGAAAGTGTATAGATTTTAGTGTTGTGTTTATGGCTCTTACTACTCAAAAGCTAATTCATAAAATGTCAAAATTTATGTTGTTCAAGTTTTCTTACTTGGATATGTATAACGAATGTAATTATGTTTTTTTGAAAAAAAATAATATTAAAAAAATTTATAAAAAAATTTAGTTCAAAAAATTTACTTTTAAAAAAAATAAAT
>NZ_NEGM01000032.1:0-11672 GCF_002135275.1 Acinetobacter sp. ANC 4973 | reverse complement strand
ATTTTAGGTTTGAGCGCACTTGAACGACCACAATCTTTACATCTGAACTGCGCATTTCCACTTTTATTGTGTCCATTATTATAGATATTCGCTGATTGGCAGCGGGTGCATAGGTAGGTTGTAGTTTCTATGATCATTGTCAGTATTTACGACTTGTGTGGTTTCAATTGTATTCTAAAATAAAACACGTTGGATCTGAGCACTACCGTATTATTGATGATAACTTATACTATTTCTGGCTATTGAGTGATTTGAAGCTGTGGGAAGCGATTGATCGGATTGAATTGATTTTAATAAAGATGAATAATTAAATTTTAAAATTCATCATTAGATAGTTTTTTGACACTATATATTCATAAAACTAAAGTATAATATTTTTTTAAAATTTTGAGCTTAATCTAAATGCCGAATATTAATATAAAGAAACTAGATAAACTTGTTAGTGATATAGTTTTAAAAAATAAAACGCCTGAAAAAATATTAATTGGCTATAAAGCTTATGGAGAGCTAATGAACGATCGAAATTTTTTTGAAGAAGTAGCTGGCTCAGCTATGGAGCCGAGTAAGAGAAAATATAAGAAGATTAAAATTAAAGTTACTCAAGATGATTATCAGCTTGAAGTGAAGTGTTCAAATTGACATGGCTGTATAATAACGTAAGCTCGCTCATTGATCGGGATTTGTCTTATGTATTTTGAATTAATGGTAAAGTAATATTTTGCCAATGATTTAAAATTAAGTAGATATATAATAATTTATAGAATCTATCGCTATATTTTTTTGTTTTTAGTTTCTACCTCCTACCAAGGAGGTATTTTTTTTCTTGAAATTTAGGAAAAACAAATGCTCCAATTCCTCCGTAAATTATTCTGTATTCATGCGTATGAATTCGACTTCGATGATAGTGGATACACCCATGAATGCCGCAAATGCGGTAAAGATGATTAAGTCGCTCTCGAATTGCCGAATGTTCTACGGCATAGAAAACCCCGTCATTGGTTTGATGGGGTTTTCTTTTCTATTTTTTCTATCAAGTTTGAGGAAAACTTCTAGTAAATTGACTACTTCCATATTTTATTTTTTTATGTAATTAAATCAATATCTTGATATTTAATATTTAGGTTTTAACTTTATTCTTGGTTGATATAACCACGATTTGCATAGAGCTTACTTTACCCCGTGTTGCAATCATTGATATAGATTTATGCCGTTGAATATGCTGATTTTTACATATAGGTAGTGCTGAATCTTAATTTGATCGTTGGATCTACGACAACAACAAAGAGATAAAAGGGTTGGTTAATTGAAGAAATAAAGCAAAAACATTGCTCTTAAAATGAATGGCTTTATTTTAATGTTTGTATCTTATACAGGATACATAGCATATTCATTGGTAATCAGTATAAGGTTTAAAACATCAATTTAAATTTTTATGTGTTAGGTTTATTTTAATTATAAGGTTGTTCTGTATACTAAATAAAGTTGATAGTATATTTATATTTCAAGATAATTAGAAGGTTTTTGATAATGATAGGATGTATCAGGCTTGTATATGTAAGTAAATTTTATCGTAATGATGATGCCTTTAAATTGGATTTAATGAATATTTTAACTACTTCAATTAACTACAATACTCAAGAAAATATAACTGGAGTCCTTTGTTATGGTAATGGGTGTTTTATCCAATGTTTGGAAGGGAAAAAATCAACAGTAAATGATTTATATTTTAATAAAATTTTAAAAGATAATCGTCATATTTCTTGTCAGTTAATTTATTTTGAGGACGCTAAAGTCCGATTGTTTGACCAATGGGCTATGAAATTTGCTCCTCTTAATGTCAATTTAAGAAATTTCTTTTTGGAACATCATGGTAGCGAGTTCAATCCATTTCTCCTAAATACATTAACAATTGGACCTTTTTTGAAACTTTTGTCAAAACAAAATGAATGGGAATATTATATTTAAATTAATAAAAAATGATCATATTTAAAAATTATTTTAATTTAACTAATAATAGAAAAAAGACAAAATAAAAATTAATCAAGTTTATGATGCTGATTCATTATGGATTCTAGATATTAACTCCTTAACTTTGAACTATTTCAGAACTTATTTTTCATTCAATCCTAAGTTATGAATTCTAGCAACCAGATTAAATCTTAAATAGAGCCTTTTTAAAACGGGCATAAAAAACCCTAAACGTAAAGTTTAGGGTTTTTATAATCGGAAAGATCATTTTTGTAGCTTTTTGGGTTGTTTTTTAGGATCAGTTTACTACTGTGGGCTGTTTGGTTCATTTTGACGGTTAGGTTGTTGCTGATTAGATTCTTGATTTGGTTGACTCTGTTGCTGATTAGCTATTTTAATTTTCATCCTCTAGTGTTTGAAATACGTTGTTTTGGCAGCAACTTTATCAAACTGCTCTCTAAATATGCTTATCCAGCACCCTCTCTGTATCAATCGGCTGTGCAAGCTCAGCTTTTTTGGTTAAACAAATTACATACCATAAAATGCTTAAAATGTGATCAAATTGACAAACAAGGCTGAACTTAGAATAGTTGTGCTCCATTTTTTGTTTTTAGGAGAAATGAGCCATATATCTGTAGTTAACTTAGAATATCTTCAGGTCGGTACAGAAATCTATCCTATCAGCGGCTTGTATCTGAAAAGGAGGTGTTTTCATGAAATTCGTGTTAAGCATTCTTTGCGGCTTCTTTTTTTTCGGTGGATTGCTTATTTCAAGTAATGTATCAGCGGAAAAGAAAGAAACTGTTCCTTGGGGTTGTGATGCTTATGGCTCATCTATGTGCTATTTCAGTATTCATTATAACTCTGGAGGAAACAGAAACTTCACAATGCATGGTGGTGAAAGGGACAAAGTTTCGGGTGTTGTACCCGTTAAAGATCAATACTGTGTATGTGTAGGTACACCAACACCTAGTGATCTAAACCAGTGTCATAATGGATATCAAGGAAAATTCTGTAAGAGAGGTACAGTAAACCGTAGTTACAACAATTAATGAGCTTCCACCTCATGGTGGCTGTCATTGGTGTAGTCCTAGAGATTTTTAATCGATATTTAGATAGATAATTTCCCAGTGAGCGTTTTATCGACATGCTCATGTACAAAGCATACTTATATGCTTTGTAATGAAAGGTCATGTTGTGTCGGCAATACTTTGGAAACAGTTGGTTAAGCTTTCACGAGTATTCTAAAATAGATATAAACCCGCTATATAACATAATGGACGTTATATGAAATAGCCCTCAATTTTGAGGGCTATTTCATACCAAAATTAACTGTGCTTGAATCTTTCGACATTCAATTACTGTCCATCTAATTTTTGCCATACCTTGATATTTGGTCGTGTAAGTGTTGAGTAAGTTACCGATGGATACATGTGCTTAATCAGCAGTCTAAGGTCATGTTTTCTCAAAATTTAATACAGAATTATTTTTCGTGAAATGAGTTGTTGACGGTAAATGATTGATAAAATTTCAATTCAATCTTAAATGTATGTAAATAAAAATGTATAAAACTGAAGAAATAATTTGCATAGCGCGGGAATATCCATGCAAAAGCGACTACAGTGTGTTGGTTGCCATAACAGTTGTGGATTTTAGGGAGAATTAACAAAGAGTTTCTAAAAACTGATTGATATACAGGCTAACTTCTTCAGCATGCTTTTCTGCTAAGTCATGTTTTCCACCCTCAATAATATGCAATTTAGAATTTCCTAACTTATAGTTTAGATGTTTTCCTACAGTAATAGGGCTTATAGAATCATCATCTCCCCATATCAATAAAACAGGAACATGAATTGTTTCAAGATAATCTTCATAATCAACATTCGTTGTCATGAACCAGTTGGGATATCGTGGATATTGCTCTTGGTATTCAGTACGCCAATCTTGAACATTAAAATGAGTCAAATCAATTCCACCTGAAGTTGCGATTAAAACCAGACCTTTAATCAGATTAGGATTCATGAAGGTCTTATTAACTGCAAAAATCCCTCCCATTGATTGAGCAATCAGAATAGATTTGGATTGAATTTTGCTTGTGACATAGTCTTGTAAATCACTAAAATTATTTATATTTTGATCATTTTCAGAGGTTCCAAAACCCGGATAACCAATAATCTCTTTTTCATAATGTATGGGCAAAAAATCAATTAAAGGATTCCAAAAATCCATATTTCCAGAAGCCCCAGGTAAAAATACTATTTTATCCATTTTTTCATATACTTAAATTTTTAAATTATTTAAAGCCTATCTCTTATAATGTAATTCGTCTAGATGTTATTAACCAATTTAAATATCATCTAATTGTTGATTTGTTAGTGGCATGATTAAATATGTTATTGAAATATAATGTTTTTTTAAATTTATGATTAGGCTTCTCGATAAAACAAAGCAACCCTGCATTTGCTTATGTTATTGAACTGATACTTTTCAGGCGCATCTCTTTAATCTGATGATCCTAAAAAGTTCTCTGTTTATATTTTACACGGCCTTTAGTTTGTGGTGAGCTTGTATATTGATATTGAGTGTGCTGAGTATGCACCTAAATTATGTAATCTAGGTGTCTTTCTGAGGGCTGTGACTGACTCTAAATACGAATTCTGATTATGCTTGGGGGTTGATGACTTGCCCACTTAATTTGTATTTTTTTCAATCCAATCAACTAAATCATAAATTTTTTCAGCAACTTCAACGCCTTTTTTTGCAGATAATGAATATTCTACATGTGGAGGAATGACGGCATATTCCTTACGAATGATAAAACCATCATTTTCTAAATCACGTAAAGTTTGAGTCAACATTTTTTCACTAATACCATCAATTTTTCGTCTTAATTCACTAAATCGATGTGTCCCTTTTCTTAAACTAAACATGACGAGTACCCCCCAACGATTGGTTAAATGCATTAGCGTAACTCTAGAGGGGCAATTTTTTGATAGAACATTTGCGGCCAAGCAAGATTCATTGGTGTTCATATATTTTCCGCCATAAAAGAGCACTTACTTTTTTGTAAGTACTTACAAAAAGTAACTGTCTTATTTACTATAACAAATATCGCCTGAAATGTACGGTTCTTCGCACATTTCAAATCATATTTTTATTGATGAGAGTACGTTTATGGCTTCTCCAATTTTACATTGGATTATCGATCCTATCTGTGGCTGGAGCTATGGTGCATTACCTTTAATGAATGCAGTCGAAGAAAAATTTCCAAATCGACAGAGTCTACATTTGGGTGGACTTTATAGTGAAAATCACAAACCACAAATGACAGCAGCAATGCGTGCACAAATCATTCATTATGATGAGCAGATACATCAACTCACAGGTGTAGATTTTGGCGATGATTATAAAAATGGTTTGCTTGCAGATACAACATTGATCATGAACTCTATTCCTGCAACTCATGCTTTACTGAGTATTTATCAGGGTTTAGGGCATAGCTCAATGTTGTCGCTCTTAAATTTAATACAACAGGGCTACTATCAAAATGGCCTAAATGTCACACAATACAGTGTGCTTGCTCAACTTGTTTTGCAGTTAGGTATTCATGAAGATCAATGGTCAAAATATTTAGAGGCAGTAGATCAGAAGTTTATGTATCAAAGTATTCATCAGACACGTCAATTGTTATCACATGTGCGTGGACAAGGCTTTCCAACCTTGGTGTATGAAAACCAATCTGGCGAAATGAATAAGATACCAATACATAAATTTTACAATAAACCACAGGACTTGGTTCAGTTCATTGATCAGCAATTGCTTAAAGCGTAATTTAATTTTAAAGAGAGACCACAATATGAAATTACTTATTCAATCACTTCTTGTCAGTTCAATGGCATTGAGTGCTTCAGCTTTTGCAACGGAGTTAAGCTATAAAGTTTATAACCCTCAAGCACAAGGTATTTTCCCTGTTACATCGACTCTAATTTCTGGTGAAAAAGAAGCTGTGCTTGTTGATGCACAATTTAGTATCAACGATGCAAAGAACTTAGTTAAACTCATACAGGACAGTGGTAAAAATCTTAAATATATTATTATTACAGCAGGTGACCCAGATTATTATTTCGGCTTAGAGCCACTTGTACAAGCATTCCCAAATGCAAAAGTGATTGCAACACTTGAAGTGGTCAAACATATTGAAGCAACTAAAGATGGTAAGTTTGCCTATTGGGGACCCATTTTGAAAAATGGTGCTCCATCTCAAGTGATTGTTCCTAGTGCAATTGAAGATAAAACGATTGAGCTAGAAGGTGAAAAAATTGAGATTAAAGCGCCAGGTAAATATGCTTCTTATCTTTGGGTTCCAAGCAACCGTACAATTCTGGGGGGTGTTGGTTTGTCTTCAGGGATTCATTTGTGGACAGCAGATGCACAAACGAAAGAAGCACGTGCTGAATGGCGTAAAACGGTGAAACAAATGAATCGATTACATCCACAGGCTGTAATTCCTGGACATTATATGGGTGAAATTCCTTCTGCAACAAAAGCCATCGACTTTACCTACAAGTATCTTGTGGATGTCGATAAGGTTTTGAAAGATCATAAAGATTCAGCATCAGTCATTGCAGCCTTAAAAGAGAAGTACCCTAACTTGGTAGAAGAAAGTTCTTTGGAGTTAAGCTCCAAAGTACTTACAGGCGAAATGCAGTGGAAATAATTTAAGCGCAATTCATGTTCTTACAATTATCTTTTCTAGAATCATTGGTAACTTTTAAGCTTTTATTTGCATATAACTTAATCTATACAATGGATTAAGTTGTATGCGTTAATTTGTTTATTTCTCTATAAATTAAATCCATAATTTAAATTAAGAGGATTTGTCCTGATTATTTGCGTTGTTCATACCAAGCCTGCACTTATTTTTGTGAGCTAAAGTCAGCACATTTTTTGCATAGTTTTAGATAGAGAAAAGCCCCAAAATAAAAATAAGGAAAATATTATAAATTATTAAAAGCCATGATCTATTGACCTTGGTCTAACTCCATAGTTTTGAATAAAGATAAGTAAAATGACAGAGGTCATTATGGAAAGATTGCTGAAAGAAACCCCTATTTTGGACTATAACCATATTTTAATAAAAAATTTAATAGAGCAAAGAAAATGGAATGGGTTAGGTGATGTAGATAAAGTAAAAAATATTTATAATTTTGTTCGAGATGAAATACAGTTTGGTTATAACACTGGTGACACGATACAGGCTTCTGATATTTTAAAAGATGGCTATGGCCAATGTAATACAAAAGCGACTTTATTGATGGCACTGTTAAGAGCAGTCAAAATACCTACTCGGTTACACGGCTTCACTATTGATAAAGAGTTACAAAAAGGTGCCATTGATGGTCTCTGGTATAAGCTTTCACCTAAAAACATTTTGCATAGCTGGGTAGAAGTTTATGTGAATGAACATTGGTATATCTTGGAAGGGGTTATTCTTGATAGGCAGTATCTTCAAGAATTAAGAAACATTAATAAAAACATGACTAAGAGATTCTGCGGTTTTGGAGTTTTCACTGATAATTTTGATAATCCGCCTATAGATTGGAATCTAAGTGATACTTTTATTCAGGATAAGGGGATTAATCAGGACTTCGGTCTATTTGATAGCCCTGACGATTTTTATAGAAATCATCAACAAGAACTTAGTTATATTCAAAGTCTCTTTTTTAAGTACTTTATAAGACATTTAATGAACAAGAATGTAAATACAATTAGGAATAAACAGCGTTAGAATTTATTGACGATAACTCGTAAAAGCTGAATAAAATTCCAACGTACTTTCGAAATTATTGAGGTTGTGAAAGTTAGCGAAGATCTAAGTAAATAAAGTTTAAGTATATTGTTTTTAAAAATAGGGCAATCTACTTCTATTAATTTGGTGAAATAAGTATGTTTTGTAATGTGTTGAGATAAAAATAGACTAAGTTAAAAAAATAAGAGCACGTTTGTGTGCTCTTATTTTATACAAGGTCAATTCATGCTTAATGGAAAACTGTTTCCAGTGCTTTTAAACCTACTTTCGGATCGAGCAGACCATTATAGATCTCTGGAATTTCACGCTCTACGCCAAAGAATTCATAAATCGCAATCATAGCGCCACGCACAGAATATTCCACAGTGAAGACCACATCATCTTCAATTTCAACAAACTGACCTAAAAAGGCAAAGTTTTGCGAACCATGAGGAATCACCAAAGGACGATCACCTAATTTTCGGCATGCGAACAGGGCGGATGCATACGGCATCATTGCTGTTGTCACATCGGTTGTTTGCAACACATGCTCTAAAATGTCATCAAAGCCCAGCTGTTTGATGAGTTCGGTTAAAATTTCTTTACCAGTGGCTTCGCTCATCGGTTTTTTGATGTAATCGCCGATATGGTCAATTTGGAAGCCGTAGCCCCATAGGGTATACATGCCTTCAGGCAAGTCTGGAAAATGTGGCTGTGCTGGAACGACAATGGATAAATGCCAACCTGATTCAAACCAAGTCATCAATGCGCCAGTGCCCGGTTCATTGCCAGTGTAATCAATGATGCGTTTTAACAGCACATCATCTTTCATGGTTAGGGTGAATGACTCCCACTTATGTTCATCGACATTGCCATAAAAAGTCATTGGACGGCCAAAGTCAGGTGCTTTCTTAGCCAATATATCCCAAAGTGTCCAGCCATGATCCAAACGGTCGCGGATTAAAGCGGGTACATCATCATTGCCGCCATAACGAGAGTCGGCAGTAATGGAGCCTAAAGTGAAAATGGCTAAGTCGTGCGCTTTCAGCTCGATTTGCTCTGTACCTTCAGGTAATTTCACGTATAGACGTGTAGCACGGCGTTCTTGAGTTTCTTCATCGGTAATGAAGTCTGCATCGGTCACATAATTGCCAAAGCGTACATCTACGCCTTGCGCCACCAGCCAGCGTTGTAGCGGCAGAATCATGGAGTCGTATTGATTGTACTTGGTGCGCTTGACACCTGCGAGCGTATGAATACGTGGTAGTTCCTGAATAAAACGCAAAAAGTAGCGGCGCAATTCCGCTGCACTATGCCACTTTTGAAAAGCGAATGTTGTGCGCCACATGCGCCAAAAATTGGTTGCAAAAAAAGCATCATCAAAAAACTCATCAATGCGGCGGCTACCGATTTTTTCTTCTCTCGATGCCAATAAGCGCAACATTTGCACACGGTGTAATGTATTTAGTCCGAGTTTTTCTGCATCTGCAATTACATGCTGTGCATCAATTAAACGCGCTTGAGCATGGGTTTTCACTTGTTCGTTAAATTCACGGCATTCTTCACGTACAGAAATTTCAGGATTTTCTAAAGAGGGAATGCTGGAAAATAAGTCCCATAAACATAAATAGGTCTCATCGGTCAGCATACGTCCACCACGTGTCACCCATGCTTGCGCTGCATGCGGAGTAGGGCCGCCATCCATTGAACCGCCCGATATATCCAGCTCTTCTAAAATATGAATATTTTTTGCAGGTACTTTAGCATCGCGAATTGCAAAAGCTGCTGCTGCCATGCCAGCAATACCGCCACCGATAATCCAAAGATGTGAGTGTTGCGCATCCAAAAGATTGCGTTTTTTATTTTGCATTGTTAACCCCTCATTGATTTAAAAATTATGTGTTAAATGGTTTAAAGCCATAAAATTAGTATGTCTTTTTATATATGAAAAATGTATGAAAGTTAAAGTAATTTTATACAGTTTTTTGTAATCAATAACTTAAGTTTTATGGTTTTTTTGGATTTTTAATGAACATTATTAGATTTTAATATATTCTTAAATTATTGAATTATAAAAACTTACTGAGTATTTACTCTATTTTGTTTGGAAGACCATCCAAGCTTTTTAATAATACACAACTGTATTTTTATTTATAAGAAAAATCTATGGGTGATGATGAGGGGGCTGTTTGAAAAAGAATAGATAACTTACATAACCTGAATCGTGTTTATCGAAATTTAGTATCAATGCTCGCATTTCAATAATTTCAAAGCTTTCTTCTTGTCATTATTTAGTTTGCCCAAAGAGCATATAATCTGGTAATGAGTAAGTCTTGGAGCCTCTTAGATTACTTCACAGGTATTTATGTAATTTTGTGTGTTTATTAGCTCTGCCATAAAAAATAAGCCAACGATTCAAATGAGCGAAGCATTGACTTAAGCTGGATTCAGGTTATGTATTTGACATGAAATACAGCCTTTAAATTGGACTGTATGTCCAACTTTTGGGGCAGATTAAGCAAGGGCTTTGTTCGTAAGTTATGCTAATTTTTTAAGCATATTTCTTATAATTCGCCCATGTGCAATGGATACTGGGAGCATATAAATTTTTCCAAAAAAATTGTACGTTACGACGCTTGTTGTAATCTTAATTTCATTCTTGTACTCAGTACATGCATTAATTTGCATAGCAACTAACACACTCAAATGCTTATCCGTTGACTGGAGAAACAATTCATTATCTGAAATTTTAACCACATCAAAGAAATCTAATTTATCATTTAATTTTGCTGGATGAATTGTTGATGAGCCAAATCCTTTAATTGGCTTTACACCTCCTAATCTATAACTTAAGAAATCTCTAATCTTAAAAGCAGTATTTAGCCAAGCAGATGATTTATGCGTCATCATGCTATAAGCTTGAATTGCGCTAATATTCTTGTTAATAATTTGCGTATCCTCATGAAGGAAATTTAACTCCTTAATAGGTGCAACCAATCTAGATTTACTGTTTTCTATATTCAATTGAAATACTCTTTTAGGAATTTATTTTTTAGTTAATGTGTTGATTAATTTTTAATATTTATAAGTACGTATTGTCAATTTTTATTTTTTATTCTTCAATATGTGAAAGCTGATATTTGTGCGTAATGACAAATTGATTGTGGAACTCAGCTTTATTTTAAATAACGCTGAGCTGGCAAATGTCCAATAAAAAGTATTGTCTGCAACTGAGATTTTGCTGAATTATTGATGGATTATGAAAAGCATGATTAGTCATACATTACTGTGCATCCTTAGATTAGGCTGCACAGCATATTCGATCAGTACGAAGGTGAAGGTTGGGAGATATGTGAAAGTCCACTAAGTTGATCTAACATTAGTCGGTTTTAGAGTTAGTAAAATCATGACGACTAAACTAATAAATAAGCATGAAATGATTCAAATTTTTTCTTTGGGTAGAATGGCAAAGATCATTATAAATAGAAGATGTTTTGTCGATAATTGATATTTAAAAAACATGTATTTTAAATAAACCATTTTATATACAGGTATTTATAATTATTATTCAGTTGCCGTTAAAAAATATAAAGTGATGAATATGGCATTGTTTTTAATAGACGTTGCACAAAGAGAATATCAAAGGATGGGAGAAACAGCAGATGGTCACACAATTGAGGCATCACACCCTACATCCTTAGATACGATTAATATAAATGTAGGGTATTAACATGGCTAACTCGCATTAGGCTTATGATTCTAGAAAATCCATATTCGTGTAAAAAAATCTTTTATAAATAACTTTAATTGTGACGCATAATTAAAATCACTAATAAAGCGTGATTTATATCACGTTTTTAAGAAGATCTGATAAAATATAGGTTTATCACTGTATAAAATTTTATTGGCTCATAAT
>NZ_NEGM01000031.1:0-9135 GCF_002135275.1 Acinetobacter sp. ANC 4973 | reverse complement strand
ATTGGTGGTGATTTGTGTACCGTGGTTGCTCACTGTGGTGTTCAGTGTGCTGATACTTGTGGTGTTTTGAGCAACGTTTTGGTTGGTTGCATACAGTTGGCGACCATTCACTGCATCTGTTGAGTTGGCATTCAGTGCGCCATCTTTAACATTAGTGATCGTGGTACCCGTTACTCCACCGCCTAAAGTAACTTTGTCTTTTGTTGCTGCATTGTCATACTTCACTGCTGCATTATCTGTTGCAGTTTGTGCATCAATAACGGATTTTAACTGCCCACCATTTACAGCATCTTTTGAGTTAGCCGCAACTGTACCATCAGCCACATTTGTTAGCTTAATTGGTGTTGTTGTTGAACCATTCGCATCTTGTAATCTTGTCGCAACATTTGCTGCCAAAACCTCTGCTGGCGAACCTATTTTATTACCACCAGCATCAACAGCCGTTGAAAGATACCATTTTCCATCACTTGCTTTAGTCAGTTTATTCCCAGTAGTATCCGTATAAACTACAGGCGATGCAGATTTAGTCGTTTGTATTTGACCAATTAAAGTATTGGTTACAGCATAAATTTGACTGCCATTAATTGCATCGGTCGAAGTTGCCGAAATTTCACCTGGCGCAAGGTTTTTAATTTGGCGCTCATTACCAATATTACCCACTGATACTTGTCGACCTGCATCAGATGCATTGCCAGCAAAACCACTTGTACCCACAAAGCCTGTAAAACCAAGCCCATTTACAGTCGCATTTTGTACTTTTGTTGCAGAACCATCTGTTTTGCTACCAGCACCTAAAGCAACACTACCATCTTTATCTGACGTTGCACCAACCCCTAACGCTGTTGAAGCTACACCATTGGCCTGAGTACGTGTACCAAATGATGTTGCTAGATTTCCTAATGCAGAAGCTTGAACACCAATTGCAACAGCACCATCTCCCGTAGTCGTTCCGTAATATTGGCTATTTGGACCTGTGGCAGCATCATAGGTACGAATTAAATTATCACCCGTTAAATTCTTATACGTCACAGCGGCAGGGGTATTATTATTGGTTCCCGCAACTTTGTTTAAATCATCTCCACCAATCGCAATAGATGAATTACCAGAAGCCCTAACATTCGCACCTAAACCAACAGATTGATCACCTTTCGTTTGAGCATCATAACCTATTGCAATACTCTGACCGCCTTGAGTACTACCAGTGTTCACTTTAGTAGTCGCGTTTCCACCAATTGCAATCGAGTTTGTTCCACTCGAATCACTTCCACATCCAACTGCAATATCCCCAGTACTATATGCAGCAGCTGTTGCTGCACAAAGACGTGTATCTATTGAATTATTTCCTACAGCAGCAAAGCTAAAAGCTGGCACAAGTACGGTAAATACAGCTACAGACAGCGCTTTGTAATTAAAAGCTTTTTCTAATGTTATTTCGTTTTTTTGATTGCTTGCAACATCACCAACAGTACCACTGTTTGTTTTTGTTTTACCTTTTGCAATTTCAGAAACCGCAACCCACGCCCCAAGAGAAGCATTCCAAACAATCTTATAAATTTTATTCATTCCAATACCTTTTAGTGATGTATTTCTCTTTAAAAATAAAGAGCGTGACTTATTGTTTTTTATTATGGCTAAATAAATGTGCAATTTGAACATTTATTTAATTTAAATGTTCAAATTGCACATTTACATAAGTAACAAAATATTTCCAAACTCCCGTTTAAAAAATTTATTCCTTCATGACCTGCCATATTTTTTTAATTTCAGGCAAAAAAAAAGACCTCATTAAAGAGGTCTTCAAAATCAAGTTTCTAAAAATTGATTAGGGTAATGGTGAATCACAAGGTGAAGGATCACTCATGCCTGGAAAAATAATTACAGGTGGATCAGCCATCACGCCATTACTCTTCCTTTCGTCAACATTTATATCAAATAATAAAGAAGGACATTGATTGATTTCAACATTATCAACACCTGTATATTTCGTATTGTAATTTAAGGTCCAATTCGAAATTTTTTGCGGCAAACTGAATTCATAACGGAAAATTCTACATTCTCCAGTAGCATAAAGATGAACGCTTTCACTATCTGAACAATTGAAATTTGCACCTTGACCAACCACCGCATTTCCATCTTGATCCAACAATTTTATTGGCGCTGTACATGCAGGAATATGCTCTAAAATTGGTTTATCTGTTAAATTCCGGACAATAATTTTTACAGCCGCATTATTTGGTTTTGCAACAGCAGTTTCAGCCAAAATAATATCAGTACCTTCAGTAATCAGCTTACCTGTATTTATATTTTCAAACTGAATCGTACGACTCACACCTGCACAATCTGGATCTGTTGGGAATTCTTGTAACTTAATCATTGAATTTTTCACGTAAAATTCCCAACCATACTGATCTTCAATACCATCCTTCGGACCACTATCAGGAATGCCCAGACCTGTACCAGACCCCCCTAGACTGACTCCACCAACTGTAAAATTTTCCCCACATCCGGTTAAAAACAATATGCAAAAAATAAAAGCATAGGCACGGCTATCACACATCGATCTCACCTGAATGGGGATCCTTACTAGCAGAAGTAAAGAAATAAGATTAAATTAAGAAATGTTCATTTTGGACATTTTATCAAATAATCTTTTTAGGGGAAATAATATTGTTATTATTCTTAAGTTAAATATCTTTTTCATCAAAAGCCAATAAACACGCAGCCAATCATAAAATGGTTATTTTTTTTCCTGCATATCATGCTGAAATACCCCTAATTTAAAATTAAATACAGCATCTTGACGACCTTCGTCCTGTTTGCAGTATTCCAGCGCTTCAGCCAAAATCTGTTTTGACATTTCATTCCATAATTTCATGCTGGTCTTTTTCAATTGTTCTACCGATGCAGAGGTTAATTCATTGGCAAAAAGTGCTTGCTCTAAAAATTTATTATCTTTTTCAATAATATTATGAATTCCTGCTGCTAAATGACTCACAATATGTACAGTAAATAACTGTTTAATTTCATCCATTTCAGGTGAAGGTGTAAAACTGTTTGTTTGTAATATGACATTTTCACCATCTTCTACAATGACACCAATACGTTTTAATTCCAGTAAAATTGAACGTGGATGCTTTTCTGTGGATATTTGTTTCACTAAATATTCAAAACTGTTTTCCTCTCCCGAAATCGGCAGAATATTGCTTAAATCTTGATGTATCCATAAAGCAACAACACGCGCAGGGACACTGCTTGATAAAACATCCATATAAGTAGCAGGAATAATCTGATGATCACCAGCATTTTCTGCACGTAAAGCGCTTACATCACGTCTGTTTAATCCTGACAGCAAGCTTACCGATGAATCTGTTTTTTTCTGATTTAAATACTCAAGTTCCTTAATTGCTTCATTATAAAACAAAGAACGCAAAGCAGCAGAAAACTCCGCATAGCCAATGCCAGATTTTACCATCCAGCGCACAAGTTCGTTCATAACCTGAAGTGTACACTCCAAAGTCGATTCAGCATTCTGTGACAAATGCGTAGATGTAGATAGCGTAGGCTGATCTAAACTTGAACTATGAATTAAAATCTTTTTCATATGCTGTTATATATTTAAAATAAATAAAGACCTATTAATTACTGATCATAACAAACCAGCTTGATGTAAAAAAATATTTTTGTTGGTTTTATTTTTTAATGCTGATTAATATAGAACACACTATTTATATTTTTCAATGATATTCTCCCTAAACCTCGAAAATTAAATGTTCAATTTTCACTTTATATTCAATATAGTATGACTACACAAAGAATCAAAATATGCTTAAGCCTCATACGCTGCTTGTTTTTCAGAAACTGGTTAGATATTTAGAGGGCTATTTAAAATCAAGCTTTATCCTCCAAGCTAATCAAGGATTTAGATTTTTTTTATATGACTGAACTAATTTTAAAGGTGCCCTATTCTTTATCCTGTCCGAAAGAAAAATAATATATAGAACAGTATAAAGCATAGAGATTATCGTTTGTATCTAGATTCCTACAAACATAAAACAGGTCAAATATAATAGATCTGTAATGTGCCTTCTGGAAAAAATAAAATTAATCTTATCAATAACCGTACTCAAAGTACTTATCTTCCTTATTTATAAAAAATTCCTTGAATCTTGAGAACTGGGCAGATTCTAAATTGTAGCTATCATTACAGCTATTTCATAAATACGATTATTCGGAATACTCCCCTAAAAGAACCATAGTCAAAAATAGCAATCTATTATCTTAAAAACCCAAGAAGATTTGATAAAACAATCCAAATTTAATGACAATCAGCCTGTCCATTCTAAAGCAGGTCGAAGCAGCGACACTTATGCCGAAGCTTTGCCATGAATAAGCTATGAGTACAGCAACATTTTATAAATGAAAGAACAAATTCAGTGAAATAGACTTGGCGATAATAAGGCGTCTAATTCAATTCAACATTTTATGTGGGGTACTATGTGGGACAAAAGCATAGATAAAAAAAAGACCCTTGATAATCAAGGGTCTTTTTTAATATTTGGCGGAAGCGGTGAGATTCGAACTCACGGAGGACTCACACCCTCGTCGGTTTTCAAGACCGGTGCATTAAACCGCTCTGCCACGCTTCCAATGGCGGCTATGATATAAATAAAATTCGATCTTAGCAAACACTTTTATACTTTTTTCTTACTGACTGCTTAAAATAAAATCAAAATCTGTTATTTTGACTATTTTTCAGGCTTTTCATAACGAATTTCATTGATATACCACAATTTTTTGCCTGATGGTGTCATGACCTCCACCTCATCATCGACTTGTTTTCCAAGCAACGCTTGCGCCATAGGTGAACCAATTGAAATATGTTGTGGGTGGTGATCATAAATTTCATCTACCCCAACAATACGCACCGTGATTTTTTCACCTTTATCATTTTCAATCTCAACCCAAGCACCAAAATATACTTTCCCTTCTTGTTCAGGGGAAAAATCAATAATTTTAAACTCTTCTAAACGCTTACCTAGGTAACGAACACGGCGGTCTATCTTGCGTAAAATTTGCTTATTATATTGGTATTATAACCCCACTACAAAACATACTATTTACAATGCTTTTAGAGAAAAAACACAAAAACAATTTACATAAAAATATGTAAACACCCCTAAATATATAATAAATAGTATATTTGGTAAGTTATAAAACCAAAATCATTTTGAGTATAAAATCGCTAGTTATTCGAACTGCCATACTTAGATTTCTAGCTAAAAATTAAAATAATAGTTATAGCTTTGTCTTCTTTTTAAGAAAAATCCATCCTGTGAGTTGAAGTCAAAAGCAGTAAAATTACATTTATTTCTTTAATATTGAAGTATATAAAAATTTTTGAATATGCATGATCTGATACTTCGTGTAAAGCTACGGCTAAAACTTCAACTTTAGACCTCTCCAAGTAATGATATAGATTTTTACCTAGAGATGATTTCAATTGCTTAATTTTTATAAGATACTGAATTTGGAAAATTTAGTTTGTTTCGCTATTGAATTTTAAGTATATATTTATGAAATAAACAATTTTAAATTTTTAGTGCTTATGAAAAATATAGATAAATTTAATTTCTCTGCGGATCGTCCAATTCATAATATTGATGAGGATTTGCTAGAAAGAGCAAAATTTTCGGAGAATTTAGCTGAAGCTATTAGTAACTGGAATGGTAAGGATAGCCTAGTTGTCGCATTATATGGGGATTGGGGAACAGGAAAGTCTTCAGTAAAAAATATGGCTTTAACATATATGAAGAGTAAAACTTCAAAGCCAATGGTTATTGAGTTCTCTCCATGGGAATGGGCTGCACAAGAAAAAATAACAAAAGCATTTTTTAATGAAATCTCGAAATCGATTGGAAAAGAAAACTCTTCAGAGAAGAATAAAAAGTTAGCAGATTCATTCAAAAAATATGGTAATTACCTTGCTGCAAGTGAAGTCATTTTGACATCTACATCTAATTCACTCCCATTTATAGTATCTGCAATAGCAGGAATAGGATTTTTCAATGCATTCTTAAATGACACAAAAATAATTACTTTAATCACTACAGGAATTGTTGCCGTAAGTCCTTTTTTGAAATGGGTAATAGAAAATTTAAAAAAATTAGCTGGGTATCATGATGAAAAAGCTAAGGATGGTGAAAAAGATTTGACAGAGATACGAAGTGAATTAAAGGTTGCATTACAGGAGCTTGAAAATCCTATTCTCATAGTTATGGATGATTTGGATAGATTAAGCACCTCAGAATTAAGGATGATTTTTCAACTTATAAAAGCGAATACAGAATTTCCGAATGTGACATTTTTACTCCTATTTCAAAGAAATATTGTAGAAGATAAGCTTACTGATACAACTCAATCTGGAAAGGATTATTTAGAAAAAATTATTCAAGTACCCTTTAATATTCCTAAAGTTTCACAAATACAAGTTCATAATGTTTTATTTGATCGTTTAAATAAAATATTAGAATTAGGTGAAAACTCTAATATACAATTTGATCAAGATCGATGGGCACAGCTTTATCATTCTGGATTAAAAAATTATTTTAATAATTTAAGGAGTGTATATAGATATACGTCTACATTATCATTCCATTTTTCTTTATTAAAAGGAAGAACTGTTTTTGAGGTAAACTCAGTAGATTTAATAGCTATAGAGTGTTTACGTGTATTTGAACCTGAAGTTTATAATGAATTGTCAATTTCTAAACATGCATTTACTAAATTTAAGTCAATAGGAAGTAACAGAGAAAATAATAAAGAAGCTTTGAAAACAACCATCGAATCTGTAATTTCAAAAACATCTGAGAGCAATAGAGAGACTTTGAAAAAAATATTAATCGAATTATTTCCAACTATCCAGTGGATTACAGGCAATAATTATTATGATTATGAATCATATAATAATTGGTTTTCTGAAGGTAGAATTTGTCATGATAAAAATTTTGAAAGTTATTTTCATTTATCATTGTCTGAAAATGAAATTACTAAATCTGATTTAGTTGATTTTATTAGTTTGACCGCTAATGAGAATTTATTAAAAAGTAAAATTTTAGAGTTAAATTCCAACGGTAAATTAAAAGAATTTCTTTCACAGTTTGAGTCATATGAAAATAAAGTGACAGAAGATTCAGCTATTCCATATATATCAGCTTTAATTGATGTTGGCGATTCGGTAAGTGATGATGATACAAGCTTCTTTGATATATTTGGTGCTCAATCTCTTATATATCGACTAATTTATAATTTTCTTTTACGCATTGATGAAAAAGAAAAACGTGGTGAGATATTATTGGAATGCTTTAATAAATCCAATGAATTTTTGATGATTGCAAAGTTGCTTTTATCGGAACAAGAAAAAAGGAATGAAAATAAAGAGACATTGTTAGATAATCCCGATTATATTTCAATTAAAGATTTCTTTGTAAACAAGTTAAAGATTTTAGCATTTTCGAATAAAGAGATTTTATTGGGAAATAAGTCACTTTTAACGCTTTTATATCGTTGGAAAGAATGGGGAGAAGTACAAGATATAACCACTTGGATAGATTTAATATTAACCAACTTTCAGGATCTATTAAAGTTTTTATCTCAAAGCATTCAGCATAGTACATCCTTTGATGGTAAACGCAGTAAAAAGCATTATTACATTAAAGCTAGTAATATCAATGAATTCTTTGATGTTGAGAGAATTGAAAAAATAATTAATAATGCTGATGAATCTAAATTAAATACTGAAGAAATATATACGATAAAGCTATTCAATGAAGGCATAGCGAAATTTCGTAATGGTAACGAAGAGCATTGGTGATGCCAATTCAAAATTGGCGTTTAGCGATGAATGGTTTCACGATTCAGTTCTATGATCGATTAAAAGATCATTTATAAAAAATCGAACTTACACAAAATAATTTACAGACTCAAATGATATACATTTTTTGGGTATGCGTATCTGTTTTAATTAAGATAATTTTTTATGAAAGCCTCGTCTTAAATCTAATTCCCCCCATATCTCAAATATATTTGTAGTATCCTCTTATCTCAGGAGATACTACCTAAATATATTCCGTTTAATATCTACTTGCATTCAACATAAATTTATTTTAATTAATTAAAACTAGTAGCCATCATCATCTTCTAAAAATGAAGTTTGATCCTCATCAGTAGATACTTTAATGCTTGGAATATATTGAGTAAGAGCCTCCAACTGCTCCGTATTGAAATATTTATTAGCAGGTTGAGCTATGCTTGAAACTTTGACTGACTTTGTGACATACATTTCATGAGATTTAGTATGGAAGAATTTTTTAACTTTTTTCATGATTGACTCCGATCAATCGAATAATATTGCAACTTAATATAATCTGATTTGGCCTTGTACTGGCTTGTAATCTAATCTACAACCACAACAGTTAAATTAGCTTTACCAATCTCAACGATTTTGCTTTCTTTCCCTTCAAGGGTATCTGAATCAAATCTTACGAAAATTCGATAAATATCACCAACAGCCATGCTTATTGCCCTTCTCCTTCTTCAAATACACCTTTTTTGTTTAAAAGCATATGTTTGATAGGCTTACTAGTTAACTGAGCAATATCCAAAAG
This sequence comes from Acinetobacter sp. ANC 4973, assembly GCF_002135275.1. NCBI lineage: Bacteria > Pseudomonadati > Pseudomonadota > Gammaproteobacteria > Moraxellales > Moraxellaceae > Acinetobacter > Acinetobacter sp. ANC 4973. The sequence goes on along the minus strand of NZ_NEGM01000031.1, from coordinate 472 downwards.
ATCACAAACCATTTGTTGTCCTAGCTGTTCACGCCTAGCAACTTCAACGATTTCCTGCATATTTTGAAACTCCTCAAAGCTCAGAACAACAACTTCGGGCTTATTGTTCGTGCAAACAAAAATAGGTTTATGACTATCTTTGACACATTGAACAATTTTACTCCAAGATTTACGAACATCAGTCGCAGAAACAGTTGCACCATTGATAAAAGTTAATCCATTCATATCTAAGACCTCATACTATATGGCAAAATTGTTTCATATTTGCCATATAGTTTAACTATACTTAAAGCATACAATATCTACAAAATTAACTATGTAATTTAACTCTTAATGATCTATTTGGAACAGAAATGACTGGTAGACTTATCTAGCAATCTGCAAACAATCATCTACTCTAAAAAATTTAATTAAAACCGCTTTCATAAAATTAATTCCATACATTATAAAAATTAAATTTCATATATTTTAA
>NZ_NEGM01000030.1:0-7315 GCF_002135275.1 Acinetobacter sp. ANC 4973 | reverse complement strand
TTTATACAGCTTTCAGGTTAATATTAATAAATTCTAATTTTTGGTTAAATCATTGAATTATAAAATATTGATAAAATAATGGATTGTCGTAATAGATTCAAGATACTGATTTATAATTAATTTTTATATTTTAACTATAAAAATATTATCTTTTTCTTACTTATTCCAAATACGACATTACTTAAAAACATAAATGCTCACAAAATCGTCCAGATTAAACAATATAGGTCTTTCCTATAACCCCATACAACTTAAGATTAAACGAGCTGTAACAGCAAATGAGGGCGATTTAAGGGCATATATAACTCAAGATAGAACTTTCCTATTTTTGAAAGTATGACCTAGGTCTTATTACAAAATCTTTAAGGAATATCGTGGATGGCTAGCCTTCATTTTTAGCCTACACACCCCTTACATTGTTCATCCCTCAGTGCTGATTGAACAAGTAATTTATTTGTACTCCGTTTAGGCGGGGAGTTTTTCTTTAAAGCTCCGTTCTTTTTTCATTGTGAAGTTAATAAGAATTGTTCTCAAAAATCGCCAGCTTCGTTCTCTTATGTTATGGAACTGAAATACTATACATATCGAAACTACCGAACTCGCCTTCGCTCGACTTAACTAAATGGTTATATGAGGTAATTAAAAGATATTCAAATCTCCACGCCCTCTGTTGATCTCAATATCTAAACTGATCTGTACAGTCGGTTGGAGACTCAATCAGTTGTAACGCTTTAAAATATGTGAAAGAAAAAATTAAAGTCATGGCGTTATAACTAATTGAGTTCAATAAGAAACTAAAAGTTGAGAGAAAGAGCAAAAAAGAAAGGTTCAATAAAAAACTAAAATTTGAAGTAAAACGCCACAAAAGAACCAGTATCGAATTTAAGCTTTGTACAACACAAGAAAGCCCCCAAAAGAGCTAATATCTGATTTAGGCTATTGTGACACCCCATCAAGCCAACGAATCACTGAATAACGAGCTACGCCAAGCTGTTTTGCTATCTGTGTATGGTTTAAACCTTTAGCCTTCAAACGTACTGCTTGAACACGTTTAGCGCTGTATGCATCACCTTTAGCTTTACCTCCTAACTGTCCTTTACGTGTCTGACGATCAATAAACTCTTGGTATGCATAGCCATCACGTTTCCATACCCAACGAGCAATAGATTTTGCAATGCCTTTCACTTCGTTGTACTGCATCGGAGCAGTGAATTGAGCATTGATTGAACAGCATTGAGCAATGACCGATTCAAGCCACTGATTGAACTTGTTATCTCGACCTCGATATTGTCGCACCTCAACATAAGCCCAATGTCGCACTGTATGGAACACACAGCAGTTACGACCAAGCCCTACAGCTTCATCAACTTTGATTTGTTTATTGATTTCCCTTGTTGTTAAGTCTAAGCGTTCAGAAAGCTGATCAAGTGTGTAAGGTTGTTCACGTAGAATATGGGTACGCCAATGCTTATGTACAGCATTTTTAGTAATAAGTCCGCTGTAGCTAATATCTGCATTCAATACAGCTCTAAGAGCCAAATAGACAGCATTGCCGTACTTTATGGGCTTATCGTTGCTTGCATTAGTGTGATAGATAGGAGTTTTTAGCTGATAAACGTAGTGTGCATGTCCATTTTCAGGATTCTCTACGATTAAATTAGGAACTGGTACGCCTACCATTGAATAAAAGAAATCAATATAAGCCGTTGGATAGTCGAGATCAAAGACAAAGAAATGAGTGTAATAGGGATGATTAGGCTGAATATAGCGTTTAAGCAAAGCTAAATGCTTAGGACGAATCTGTAACCCGAAATCCATATTGTCTGAGCAATAGGGCTTGTTGGGCAGATTGCCTGTAAATTGTTCTAAGCCTAATGATAATTGTTGCATTGCATAACTTCACTGTTTGCAAATGCTCAAACAACCTGTATTATTATTCTCAGATTGTTTGAGCTTCACGGTTCATATGATTTAAGGATTCAAGCCTGTATTTCTAAACTTTGGCGAGCGAGGAAATACGGGCTTTTTCATGTCTGAAATATTTGTATCATAATTCCATGTAGATAAGAAATTTTCTAACAGTTAATTATTCAGATAACCGTGAAAAGCTCCCTATCTATTCCACTGACATTATTAGAAAGCGGAATATCCTAATTCCCTTTGATGTCTAAAAGCATGGACTAAAACAATATTGGTTATTGGATCGAAAGAGTACAAACAAACATAGCCACTACTGCCATATTTAATTTTGAGTTCTCTAAAATCCTTATTCTCAATTGGGTATATTCGACCAATTAAGGGAAATTCTTCTAACTTTTTCACGTTCGACAAAATAACAGTGATTACCGCTTTTGCCTGTTCCTTTGCTTCATTTGCTACCAAAAAATTAGCAAAACGCACTAAATCTTGTTTAGATTCTTCGGTATAGACTACTTGTGGCATGTTGGAGCTTCTAAAGGCGTATCACTGGTTAAACTGTCTGCCCAAGCCTGTAGCTCATCATGCGTTACATGCAAACCTGTTTGTTGATAATTCTCAAAAGAACGGATAGCTTGAGCTTCATAATCCATTTTTGCTTGCATTTGAGCAATATAAGCGTCCACGGCTTCAACCACTAGGCTATGTACAGTTCTTTGCTTTAGCTCAGCAATTTGGGCTAATACGTGCTTTCTGTGTCCTAGTTTTACCGATGTGATGCCACTAGGTTTAGGTGCATTAGATGCTTGAGTAGTTGATGGCATGTTTTACCTCCAAAGGTAATACCTTTTAACACCTAAAATATAGCATAGTTTAGGTCTGGGTATGACAACTTATCCAAATAAACGACCTAACAACCCTTTCTTTTCATGATTCTTATGTTCTATGAGCTTCTGATCTAATTGCTGTTTAAGCCATGCTTCGTTTGCTTTGACGTATTCTAATTGTTTCTCTAATTGTTCAACCTGTCCTTTCAATTGTTCAATTTTTTGTAGTAAAAGCTGTTCACTATTGCTCTTTAATTGCTCATCAATCTGTTCAATTTTCTGTACTGGCTTACTTGTACTGTTTAATAGCTCAGTGACAGCCTGTTCTGTCGCTTTTTTATCTGCCTTATTTCCAAACAAACGCATCATATCTTGAACAGAAACATTACCTTCACTGTTTTTTGTTATCTCACCTTTCTTGATTCGAGCATAAATAGTATTCCTACTTATTTTAAATAGTTTACTTGCTTGATTGATTGAAATACTGCTCATATATGTTCATTTTTATAAAACTCAACTGAACAACAATATACAACTATAAACATGATCAAATATGCAAATATTGTAAATGTGTTCAGTTGTCTAAACATCGGTAAAGTTATAAACGCTTTATAGTAATTGTCACATCATTCTGCTCTATAATTTCCATATAGTTTGTAAGATAACCTGATGTAGTGAACAAATGGCCTATTCCTGAATATAAAAATCGATTTACTAGAACGATGTACGTGAATGAAGCAATACAACTACCAGTAAAATTAATTTTCGTGCGTGTACATCAAGCAAAAAAGAAAACTATTCAAAACTTGTGACTTCATAGCCACTATCTTGTTTAACAATTAGAATTCTAAAATTCCAAGGGCCTTTATTTTCAGTTTCATTTAAACCAGATTCATATATATCAGGTAAAAGTAATATACAGTCATATGCTAATTTAGAATTTCGTGTAAGAGTTTTATCGCAATTAACTAATTGAAAGTTATTAATAACAGATGAAATTGTATCAAAGTCAAAGTAAGAAATATTTTTCTGAACTTCAAAAAATTCTTCGGTTCTAGTTTGTGGGTTATATACCTGTTTTCGGTAGTCTATTATAGTGTTAGGTACATTGATTATTTTTCTACCAAATGGCTCACGAACTTTTTTATCAGACGAATTCATTGCTTTATTATAAAAATATTCTTGAAGCAAATTTTGTACATATCCAGTAGCTTCAATAGAATCAAAACCATTACTAAAAGGATCTTCTTCATTTATCTCTACAGATTCACTAACAGACTCTGAATTATTTACGATTTTTGGTTCATTTACGGTTTCAGACTTAGCTATCATTTCTGATTCTACCTGTATACTGGCAGGCTCAGTTTTATTAATTTTCAATAAAGCATATATGGCAATAATGACTGCTATAGCTGTAGTAACTATTAAAACTATATTTAATTTAGATAAATTATTCACAAGTCTCTCATATAATTGTTAAGTTTTATTAGTAAAATTATATACATATAAGATTTCAGATAAAGAAAATAATTAATAATTTTATAAATTATCATTAGACTATACCTTAACAATAATAAAACTAGATGATGAAAAACCTATCAATAGACTATTATTTATAATTAAATAATAGTATTATCATAAGACTTAAATATCAAAGACTATATAATAAAATGACTATTCGTATATATGTAAGAGCTAGTACAAAAGATCAGGATGCTGAAAGAGCATTAGAAGACTTAAAGCAATTTGCTAATGAAATTACTGATACCGCTATAGAGTATGTGGAAAATGAATCAGGTACTAAGCTAGAAAGACCTATACTTAATAAGCTTTTAAATGAATCAGAAAATGGGGACACCTTGTTAGTTGAAAGCGTTGATAGGCTATCGAGACTTTCACAGTCTGACTTTGATGTATTGAAAGGACGTATAAAAGAGAAAGGATTAAAGCTAATTGTAGCTGATTTGCCAACTACTCATGTTTTGATGAATACAGACGATACTATTACAGCTTCAATCCTTAGTTTGATTAATAACCTTCTAATTGATCTATTGGCTACAATGGCTAGATTAGACAATGATAAACGTATAGAGCGTATTAAGCAGGGATTAGCTAGAAGTGGCTATAAACCAACGGGGAAGAAAGCTGATACAAATAAACATGATAGAATCAAAGAGTTAAATGATAAAAATTTAACAAAAGAAGAAATAGCTAAAGCTGTCGGTTGTGGCGTAGCAACTGTATACAGAGTTTTAAAGGGGTAATTTATGAGTTGTTTAATCATATATAAAAACCCCTCTAAAAGTGCATAAGGCGTACTGTAATTTCTACGCCTCTCTATTTAATAATAGATACACATACAAATAAATAACACTACTGAATAATACTTATTTCTTTACCTTTTAATGAATAAACTACTAACTACTGACCACTATCGTGGATATCCAGTCAACAATGAATACAATAAAAATAGTGAAAAAAACTATCAACTTAGCAAAGATAACATGAGAGAAATATACCTAGCTTTAGTACATGCTAGAGATAATATAAAAAGACCTATAGCTTTAAGATATACATTAGGACTAAATAATGATCATTCATTTGATATAAGTAAATTAACTAGAAAGATTAAGAGTATATTTAATGATACTGGATATTCATTTATTTATAGCTTTGAACATGCAAATAAAAGAGGACTACACTTAGAAATAATTTTGGTTGTAGATAAAGAAAAGTATAATCCTCACATGGTTTACAAATTATTAAAAAAGATATTAAGAAAAATAAAAGGTATTTCAATAAAATCAAGAGTTAATGAATCTAATAGTAAATATGAGGAGTATGAATATGTATCTTTAACATACCACCATGTTAGAGGTGAATATTTAAAGACAGGTATAAGAGAAGGTCATAATTTAAAGAATGAAGCTCACTTTAAAGCATGTATCTATAGATCTTCATACCTAGCAAAGCTAGGTGATAAAACATTAGTACAATATAAAAAGAAATTTGGAACAACAATAGGTGGAAATAAAAATGATTAATCAAAAGAAATCAAATACAGAATATAATCAATTTTTGGTAGTGTTTAAATTTAACGTGTTATCCACCTATTTTTCATATCCTGATTATATTTCAACAAAAATAGATGTAAGACTGCCTCGTGATTCTCTTTCTTCTTTGAAAAGCTCAAAGTTTTTCGTGTAAAACGTCCTAAGCGATTTCTCAGTGTGGCATTAAAGCGCTCAACATGGTTAGTTAACCCTGTATGTTTACCTACAGAACGGTGTGTTTCTGGATCAAACACTTCAGCATAACTTGACCAATAATCACTGTAGGTTGCTAAATTAAAATAGGGAGTAGGAATACGGCAACGCAAATCTGTACATATTTTATCATTACGTTGACCACATACATAAGCAATAACTTGACGTGTACGACGGCAGAGTGCAATCCAAGTCCAAACCTTATGACGACGAGCTTTTACGAAACTCCACAGTTCATCCAGTTCTAGAACATCTGTTGGATCAGCATCAAGTAATTCATCACTCAGTTTCCTGTTGTTTACTTTTTTTTATCCAGCTCATCAGTGTTTCAGGTGCCACACCGAATAAGCGCTGCATGCCTCTTAAACTGCCTCGTTCAAGATAAGTATTGATGATGAGTTCTTTCTGCGTTTCTGTATATTTAATTTTAGGTTTGAGCGCACTTGAACGACCACAATCTTTACATCTGAACTGCGCATTTCCACTTTTATTGTGTCCATTATTATAGATATTCGCTGATTGGCAGCGGGTGCATAGGTAGGTTGTAGTTTCTATGATCATTGTCAGTATTTACGACTTGTGTGGTTTCAATTGTATTCTAAAATAAAACACGTTGGATCTGAGCACTACCCAATTTTTAAGCAATTTAGTTCTATGGAATGTGCTTCATAATAGATATAAAAAAGATGAAGGACAAGGACATAACCAGAACAACAATTATGAGAAAATGATAGATTATGAAGCATCAGTAAAAGACTTTTTACCAGAAATTGAAAAGCTAGATAGGGATAATATTAAATCATATTTTCCATTAGTAGATGATATAGCTCTTATTAAGATATTCAAGGAAGTAGTTAGATTATAATTATAGGTTTAGATCTTACTTTTGTTGACTATTAGTTAGTAACCCTAATATCTAAAATAAATATAAATCAAAGATAAATAAATAGTTATATAAAAATTAGATTATTAGTAATTCTTATTACTAATATAAACCTATAGAAAGAAGATAATTTCTATAGGTTTAACCACATTTTAAAATCCTTCAAAAATCCTTTTTTATACAGCTTTCAGGTTAATATTAATAAATTCTAATTTTTGGTTAAATCATTGAATTATAAAATATTGATAAAATAATGGATTGTCGTAATAGATTCAAGATACTGATTTATAATTAATTTTTATATTTTAACTATAAAAATATTATCTTTTTCTTACTTATTCCAAATACGACATTACTTAAAAACATAAATGCTCACAAAATCGTCCAGATTAAACAATATAGGTCTTTCCTATAACCCCATA
>NZ_NEGM01000003.1:0-268270 GCF_002135275.1 Acinetobacter sp. ANC 4973 | reverse complement strand
AACTGGTTCTACAGGTGGAACAGGCTCTACCGGTGTGACTGGTGATATTGGCGCAACTGGTTCTACTGGTGTGACTGGCGCTACAGGCGGTACAGGATCTACCGGTGCGACGGGTGATATTGGTGCAACTGGTTCTACTGGTGTGACTGGCGCTACAGGCGGTACAGGATCTACAGGCGCTACGGGTGCCACAGGCGATACGGGTGCTACAGGTGGAACGGGATCTACCGGTGCGACGGGTGATATTGGCGCAACTGGTTCTACTGGTGTGACTGGCGCTACAGGATCTACAGGATCTACGGGTGCCACAGGCGATACGGGTGCTACAGGTGGAACAGGCTCTACCGGTGCGACGGGTGATATTGGCGCAACTGGTTCTACTGGTGCTACAGGCGGTACAGGATCTACAGGCGCTACGGGTGCCACAGGTGATACGGGCGCTACAGGTGGAACAGGCTCTACCGGTGCGACTGGTGATATTGGCGCAACTGGTTCTACTGGTGTGACTGGCGCAACTGGTTCTACTGGTGTGACTGGAGCTACAGGCGGGACAGGATCTACAGGCTCTACCGGTGCGACTGGTGGTATTGGTGCAACTGGTTCTACTGGTGTGACTGGCGCTACAGGCGGAACAGGATCTACAGGCTCTACGGGTGCTACAGGTGGTACAGGCTCTACGGGTGCGACGGGTGATATTGGCGCAACTGGTTCTACTGGTGTGACTGGCGCTACAGGCGGTACAGGATCTACAGGCTCTACGGGTGCCACAGGCGATACGGGCGCTACAGGCGGGACAGGATCTACCGGTGCGACGGGTGATATTGGCGCAACTGGTTCTACTGGTGTGACTGGCGCTACAGGATCTACGGGTGCCACAGGCGATATTGGTGCAACTGGCTCTACCGGTGCGACGGGTGATATTGGTGCAACTGGTTCTACAGGTGTGACTGGCGCTACAGGCGGGACAGGATCTACAGGCTCTACGGGTGCCACAGGTGGAACGGGATCTACCGGTGCGACTGGTGATATTGGTGCAACTGGTTCTACTGGTGCCACAGGCGATACGGGTGCTACAGGTGGAACAGGCTCTACAGGTGCCACAGGCGATACGGGTGCTACAGGTGGTACAGGATCTACCGGTGCGACGGGTGATATTGGCGCAACTGGTTCTACTGGTGTGACTGGCGCTACAGGCGGGACAGGATCTACGGGTGCGACTGGTGATATTGGTGCAACTGGTTCTACTGGTGTGACGGGCGCTACAGGTGGAACGGGATCTACGGGTGCGACGGGTGATATTGGCGCAACTGGTTCTACAGGCTCTACGGGTGGAACAGGATCTACAGGCTCTACGGGTGCCACAGGTGATACGGGCGCTACAGGTGGAACAGGCTCTACTGGCGTAAGTGGTTCAGCTGATTTGATCACTGGAACCAAACTAAATTCTGATGCTAACTCTAATGGCAAATTAAGTCAGGGAGAGCTTCGGGATGGCCCAAATACAATAACGATTGCTCTAGGTGCAGATGCAAAAGCGGGCGATAAGATTATTGTGAATGGTACAAGCTACACACTGATCCAAGCGGATATCAGTGCTAAAGAGATTACCGTTCCTGTAACTGTTGTTGATGGGCTAAACTTTATTCGTGTGGATGCTAATAATCCACAAGGTCAAACAGATGTAGAGTTTAAATTCTTTGAAGTATCAGCGGGTAAATACATTGGCAATGTTGAGGTTGTAAACGATGCAAATCACAACAATATTATTGATAATAGCGAGTTAGGTGTAGGCAATACTGTTAATGTGCGTGTGCAGATAGGCGCCGATGTTCGAGCTGGTGATGTTGTTACTTTGGATGGCATAAACCATACAGTAACTGCTGCGGATATAAGCAATGGCTATGTAGCGTTTAATAATGTCCCAGTCACACAAGGACAAAAGGAAACGCTAGAAGTTGAAATAAAAACAGGTGTTGATGTATTAGACAGTACTTCGAAGGATATCAGTGTCGATGGTGCAGCTCGCAATATTGTAGAGTCAATTGCCTTCCCGAATGATGCGAATGTGGATGGCACGCTTAATATCGTCGAAATGAATGGTAAAAATTATACAGCCGTTAAAATTACCTTGGGTACAGGTGCTAAAGCGGGAGACATCGTTGTTGTCAATGGTGACAAATATATTCTTAATGCAGCAGAAGTGGGCAGTGGAATACTCAATGTAAATGTCGCTGTACGAGAAGGTCAAAATCCAATTGAGGTCACAGCAACAGATGAGTGGGGTACTGTTGATCGTACATCTAATTCAATTATTGTTGATGTCTTACCGCCAGCCTCTCCAACACTTGCCCCAATAGCCATTGATGATATTCTATTGCATATAGGCAATATTTCCGATGGCTCGGTGACCAATGATAATCGTCCAGAAATTACAGGTAGCGGACGGACACAAGGAGAAACCATAACGCTTTATGTCAATGGTACAGCAGTGACTGGAGCAGGAACCCCCATCATTGTGCAAGCGGATGGTAAATGGAGCTACACACCTACAACTGGTTGGCCAGATGCTAATTATGACATTGCTTATACGGTGTCAGACAGCAATGGTAATGTCTCAAATCAATCACCAAAACTGAATTTTAAAATTGATACTGGTGCGCCTATAGGCGGTACAGTTGCGATTAATACACCAATCGCAGGTGATGGTGTGGTTGATACAGGTAAAGCGGGTACGAATATCTCGGTAACAGGTACAGTGACCATTCCTGTTGATGCAGTCACAACGAGCATCACAGTCACAGTGAATGGGCAAGATTATCAGGCGATTGTAAACACATTGACAGGAACATGGACAGCAACCATTCCAGGCAGTCAATTTGCCAAAGCTGCGGGCAATGTTCATGTAAAAGCCATCTTTACAGATGCCGCGGGGAATACATCCTTACCAGCAATTGACGATGAACCTTATAGCCTCAATATTCCTGCCCTCTTAAGTGATGCCGTACTTGCAGGCACAGGTGCAAACCCACCTGTAACAGGCAGTAATCTTAAAGCAGGTATCAGTTTGGGCATGAATAATGCCACAGAGCCAGTAACGGTTGTTGATGGCAATGGTAATCCAGTTCCACTGACTGTCGGTGGTGTACCACTGGTATGGAGTGGTACAGGTACAAGTGCTGATCCATTTGTTGCAAAAGCAAATGGTGTTGAAGCATTCCGAATTACCCTTACCGATGCTGGTACATACAGCATTGTACAAAGTCATAGTGTGGATCACCGCTTAGCCGGTGCAGACAAGATCACAATTAACATTCCAGTCTTGGCAGGTGGTCAGCCGCATGATGTATTGAAACTTGAAATTGCCGATGATGTACCGACTGCAACACCAGCTGCTAGTGCTAATTTAACTCAGACTGTGACACAAGGAGCAGATACGCTGATAGTGAGTACACCGCAAACCTATCGTGGCAGTGCCGTCGGAACATTTGGCGGTGATATGGATGGTGCGCATGTTAGCAAAGTCACGATTGAAGGGGTTAATTTCAGCTATAACGGTACCAGTGTTACGCCCCCTGCGAGCTTTGCGGGCACCAATGTCGTAGCGTCTCATACCGTGACGGATAGTTCAGGCACATCGTTAATTGTCACCACCGTCCGTGGTGAGACCATTACAGTGAATCTGAATACAGGTAACTATACTGTAGAGGTGACAGGTCAAGGCGTTGCACTCAATGAAGCGCCTGAGGCAAATATTACTGGAACTGGTGGTCTGCTAGGGGGCGGTATTATTAACGCTGATGCGTTGGGTGTGATTGATCTGGCGCAAACCCAAACCTTCTCGGTTTCAGATGCCAATGAGAACTTGCTGAAAGTGAATGTCGGTTATGAAACATCTAGTTTAACAACTGCTTTGGATGGATTGGTTACACAGCAGTTGGATAGCACTCTAGTTGCCTTAGCGAAGATTCCTGTAGTTGGTCCTATTGTTGCAAACCTCTTAATTGGGCTTGGGGTTAAACAACTTTTAAATGTGTTATTAAATAATCCTGTAATGCAATTGGTATCTGCTGCTGTTCTTAAACCTTTAACGGATACAGTACAGGCTGTTCTGAATAGCAAATTACTATTGGATTATGATGCTCAGCTTGCAGCCGAGCTTGGCTTAAAAGTCACTGCTGTTGCTGGAGATTATAACAATAACTTTAAAGCAAGCTTAGTGGTTGAATCCCTTACTGCAAATGGTGTAGTCGATTCTTTAGCGGTCAATCAACTATTAAGTACAGTTCACGCGAAAGATGATGGCGGTGGTTTGCTTGATTTGTTGGGTTCAAATCTTAACTTGTTGACCTCATTAAAATTGCAAGCTTTTGATCAGGACGGTGCTACTAGTACTCCAGAGTCTCAGGATATTACCGTTCAACTTGGCTTAATCACATCCAGTATTCAAGCGAATAGCATAGTGATTAAGGATAACGGCTCTAATCTGGATCAGAGTGGTGCAACATCATCGGTGCAAATCTATGGCCTAGGTGGAGACGACACCATCATAGGTAGTAACTTTGCTGACATTATTCGTGGCGGTACGGGCATTGATACCATTGATGGCGGTGCAGGAAATGATCTGATTATTGGCGGTAAAGGTAATGATATTTTAACAGGTGGCTTGGGTCGTGACGTTTTCCGCTGGGAAGCTGGCGATCAAGGTATTGTGGGAACACCCGCAATAGATACGATTAAGGACTTTGATATTCGTTCAGTGGCTCAGGGCGGCGATGTGCTTGATCTTTCCAGCTTATTGTCTGGTGCGAGCCGTGTCGGGACGAATTCGGTAAATATTGGTCAGTATCTTTTCTTCACTGAAAATGCGGGCAACACTGAAATTCATATCAGCAGTACAGGTAATACCGTAACGGCAGTCGATCAAGTGATTGTGCTTGAGGGTGTGACAGGTTTTGTGGGTCAGTTTGCCAGTAAGGAAGACTTGATTTCTTACTTGCTAAAGTCAGGTAAATTAATTATTGCAGATAAAACGGTTGATCAAGCCACTTACGATTTGATTAAAGGCGATGGTGAGCTAAATATTGACATTGAAATTCAGGATGGTGATGGTGACAAGGCATTACACGAAGTGGATTTAACGGTTGGTAATCTGCAAGATGCCAATAAATATTTACCAGACTTTGATCCAAACAATGTTGCACCAGAAGTGAGTGTCGAACTCAATCAGCTTTTAGGCTTGATTGGCGCAGATGCACTTGGGTTACTGGATTTAAGCCGTCAGGCCTATTCAGTGATTGATGTAAATCATAATTTACAACGAGTTGAATTGGTCTATCAACCGGTGGTGAATGTGGGTCTAACCCGTGCTTACTATTCTGTGAGTGCAGAATTAGCGGCAGAGCTGGGCTTAAAAGTTGAATCTGTGACCAAGGGCGGTCTATTAAATCTGCTTGGTTATAGTAATACGCTCATCATTACATCGTTGGATGGCAAAACCATCAGTAATCTTGCCATGAATGAGCTGTTAGCCGCAGTCGAGTTAAGAGCAGAAAATGGCACTTTGTTGACAGGAAATTTGTTGACAGCCGATGTCCTAAACTCGGTTTCCCTCACTGCAATTGACAGTCAAGGCGAATCCGCATCAGCAAGCGGTGATCGCTTAGTTGACGTGAATTTGCTGGATCAATTCAGCAATGGTCAAGAATACATTTTCGAAGGTAATACTGTAGCCAATCTATTGGATCATTCTACCAAAATCGAAAGTGTTCGCTTATATGGCTACGATGGTGACGATACGCTGATTGGTGGTTCAGGCCATGATTTATTGCGTGGCGGAGACGGTAACGACATCTTAAATGGCGGGGCAGGCAAGGACTTACTGATTGGTGGATCTGGTAATGATACGCTCACTGGTGGTACTGGTGCCGATACCGCATTGTTTGAGTTATTAGATAATCTTGATACAAGAGGCGGCAATGGTACGGATACGTGGACTGATTTTACCCTCGGAAATGTCAATACCAATAGCGAAGCAGATAAAATTAATATCGCGAGTCTATTGGATGGTCATCAAACCGAGGCAAATTTAGGTGACTATTTGTCTGTCAGTTTTAATGGCACTGATACGGTTATTCGTATTGATCGTGATGGTGGTGCTACAGCCTTCGCAGGAAAAGTCGATTTACTGATCTTAAAAAATGTCGATACAAATCTGCAAGATTTATTGAATAACGATCAAATTATCTTTTAAATTTTAGAATTTAAGGGATGCAAAAGGCACTTTGTAAATTGGTTTACAAAGTGCCTTACAAGTTGATAAAGCATTAATTTGATATATGTTTTTGTGTTGATTATATAAGTGAGGAGATTTTGAATTTAATGGAAACGCATATTCGCCTTAATATGATTGTCAAAAATGAAGCTCATGTTATTTTAAGATGTTTAGCCTCTGTAAAACCATGGATAGACTCTTGGTGTATTGTGGATACGGGTTCTAGTGATGGTACTCAGGAGCTTATTCAGGACTATTTAAAAGATATACCCGGACAGTTGTATGAACGTCCTTGGAAAAATTTTGGTTTTAATCGTACAGAAGCAATTGAACTTGCTCAATCCAATGATTTACCCCATGCGGACTATTTACTCTTTATTGATGCAGATGAAACCTTATTTGCCGATCCAGATTTTAACCCTCCCCCGCTGAAAGAGTCTGCTTATTATTTTAATGTGGTTTATGGCAGTTTGCGCTATAGACGAAATGCTTTGGTTTCGACCCAGTTAACATGGATTTGGAAAGGGGTATTGCATGAATTTTTACACTCTGCATCGCCCCATGTCTGGCATACCTTAGACGGCTTAAATATTTGTGTTCAGCATGATGGTGCACGAGCAAAAATTGCCGATACTTATTTAAAGGATATTGCATTGCTGGAGCAAGGTTTGCAGGATGAACCTGATAATTTGCGCTATTTATTTTATTTAGCCCAGAGTTATCGTGATGCAAAAATGCTAGAAAAAAGTCGTGAGTTTTACTTAAAAAGAGCCAGTGCAGGCGGTTGGGAAGAAGAACGCTGGATGGCGCAATTTCGTGCGGCCCAAATGGCTGAACGTCTGGGGCTAAGTGAAGAAATTGTCTACAAAGAGTATCTACAAAGTTGGGTTGCTCGGCAGCAACGCGCAGAGCCACTATATGAATTAGCACGATATTATAGAGGAAAGAACCTTTTTGATTTGGCGAGTTATTTTGCACAGCAGGCGGCAAATATTACTCTACCGCAAGATAAATTATTTGTGGATGCCAGTGTGTATGAGTGGCGTGCTTTGGATGAACTTGCTGTTGCAGCGAGTTATTGTGTTGCTTATAAAGCTGCGGGTAAGGCAGCAATACAAAAAATGATTATAGATAATAAATATCCGACTTCACAAAAGGAACGTATTTTAGCCAATGAAAAATTTTTTAAATAAAATTTAACATTAAAGTAACCGAATAATAATATTAACTGTCACTAGGTTTTCTAGTGGTGGTTAATCTATTATACTTATAATCTGTGGTTGTGTTTTTAATGTAGATAAGCTAAAAATAAAATATTAATTTGCTAAAATATAAATGGTTTATATGCTGAATGTTATTCACTTAATGATTATTTAAGGATAGGTTTATGCATTAATTTGGATGTTGATAAATTTAATATTGTTGCTCTATATTCTACGTTTCAACTTTAATAAAGAGTTTATTTTTATATTGGAAGTTATTGCAATTGATTGGGTTTTTAAAATAATTTGTATTGTGTTTGTCCTGTCTTTAATTAATATCTTATATTTAATATGGTTTTTATTTTTTTCAAATGATCAACATGTGCTTAAGCCTTTATTAAATCACAGATCAGTATGAGTGGAATGAATTAATATTTCAAGTAATTGATTTTTATGAATATGTAAAATTATTTTTTAATGATTTTACATATTTATATCATGGTTATGAATAAGACTGTAGAAGAAAGTAAAATTGAATTTTAATGAGTATGTAATGTGAAAATAATATAAATTTTATCAAAACAATTATGATGCTTAGATGTTTTTTCTTAAATGATGTAAATGATTTTTTTGTTAAATAAAATAAAAAATTATAATATGATATTTGAGTGATGCTAGTCATCAAAAATGATTTGTACTTGATTTTAATCTGCTCTATTTTTTTTTGTATTTGTTGTTGTCCTGAGTGGTTGTTGTTTTTTATATTTATAATGAATTTTTATTTTTAATTTGGTTTAAAATGCAGGTGGAATAATTAAAAATATATGCTTAAATAAGAAAATCAATTTTAATTATAAATTACTTAATGATGAAAATAAGGGTTACAATAATTTTAATTTTGCCTTTTTCTGTACCCATTGCATATGTTCATGCAGAAACATCAACAGACTATTTAACTTCTGTGCAGAGTGGAATCAGTCAACTGTTTACACCAAAGCCAACAGAAGATGTCAATAAAGTTAGTGTTCGCTCATTCAGTCATTTTCAATTAGATACTTCTCAAGTTCAAGAATTGCCGCAAGTGACTCTAGCCATAGGGGCTAATGCTGAAAGACAAAAACCATTTGCGGGTTATGCAACCAGCTTAAATTTTAATGAGGCGATTTTAGCGGCATTACAACGCCGACCTGAAATTACCCAGAGTATTGCGTCAGTCGCTGCTCAAAGTGCCTATATTGATGTGGCAAAAGCGCAGTACTATCCACAGCTTTCAGGTGGGATTGGCACAGGGGATTTAACTTCGGGGGAACGTGGGCGGCAAGTACTGAGTCTTTCAGCGACGCAAATGTTGTATGACTTTGGCAAGGTTAAAACCTCAGTTAATGTTGAGCAAGCCAAACGATTACAAGAACAAGCGAAGGTGCTGGTGACGCTGGATGATATGGCTTATCAAGTTGCCGATGCGATTGTCAATATCAAGCGTTATCAGGACATTGTGTTGATTGCAAATCAGCAAATCAAGGGCATTGGCCGGATTGCTGAAATTGCCAATTTACGCGCCAAAGCGGGCATTAGTAGCCAAGCTGATCCCATCCAAGCGCAGTCGAATTTAGAAGCGGCACAATCGAATTTAATTATTCAACAAACCTACCTCGGGCAGTATCAACAAAAGCTCAGAACCCTGCTGGGTTATGATATATCCGCAATTCATTGGCAAATTCCAGAACGTTTGGTTAAAGATTCTGAACTTTATGCCGATCCAGAATTTAATCAAATTCCCCGCATGATGGTGGCACAAGTGGGGGTGGAAGTTGCAAAATTACAAAAGCAAAAAACCAAACTGAGCAATTATCCCACGTTGAATGTCAAAGGCTCTTTAAGCCAAGCCATTAATGGTCGAAACCCCAATAATAATGAAGATGACGGTTTTTATAATTCCATCATGCTAGAAGCATCGAGCAATTTTTATCAAGGTGGTGCAATCGCTTCGCAAACACGTGCCGCCAGTTATGCAGAAGAGGCAGCAAAGGCGCAAGTCAATACCACCTATCTTGAGGTGTTAGATCAAATCCGATTGATTCGTGAAGAAATTGAAAATAAACAAAGGCAAATCGGCGTGTTGGCGGCCAGAAAAGAAACCACGGTTCGTACCAAAGAGCTGTATCAAGAACAATATAAATTAGGGACACGCACAGTGGTGGATTTATTAAATGCAGAACAAGCCATTCACGGTGCAGCACAAGAAATTGAAGCCGCACGGTATGACATTTATAGCGCTATTGTGAGATATATCCGAGTCACGGGTCGTTCACGTGACCTGTATGACCTCAATAATATTTCCATTCAAGGGTTTGAGGTGCAGCCATGAGTCATAGCATCAATTATCAGCCGTGGCTGCAAGCGGTCTTCACCATTGCCAAGCATTATCGTATCGAACCTTCTGAAGAACGTATTCGTTTGCAATTGGATTGGAATCCGAATCAGAGCATTGATGACATCTTGACCCTAATCACACGCCAAATTGGCATGAGCCTGCGCAAAGCCAGTTTTAGTGAAGATTTAATCAATCCATGGCGTCTTCCCGTGCTGGTTGAATTCCATAGTGGGCAAGTGGCGATTATTGACAAGGTCGATGTCGATGGCAATGCCAGTGTTCAGTTCAGTGGTGATCAGGGACTGGCGCAAATCTTAACGCTAGATGTGCTGAAAGAAAATATTGGTCATGTTTATATTCTCCGACCTGCAAAGTCAGTGCCTGATGCGCGCGTCGATGAATATATTAAACCCTATGAAAGCAGCTGGTTTTGGTCGATTGTTTTACGCGACTGGAAGCGTTATGTCGATGTCATGTTTGCATCCATGCTGGCCAATATTTTGGCATTGGCTACCATCGTTTTTTCCATGAATGTCTATGATCGGGTCATCCCTGCACAATCGACCACCACGCTTTGGGTACTGGCGGGTGGGGTGTTAATTGCGGCTATTTTTGAATTTAGTTTAAAAGTCGCACGGATTTATTTATCTGACATTATTGGTAAGCGTGCCGATTTACGTATTTCCGATCGGGTTTTTGGTCATGCCCTCAGAATTAAAAATAGTGAGCGTTCCAAATCAACGGGGAGTTTTATTTCACAAATCCGTGAGCTGGAGGGTGTGCGTGATTTGGTGACCTCGACCACAATCTCCGCCATTTCAGATTTACCCTTTTTCTTCTTATTTCTTGGCATTTTTTGGCTCATCGGTGGCAATTTATTTTGGGTGATGTTGGTTATTGTGCCTTTAATGATTCTTCCCGGTCTATTGGCACAAAAACCTTTGGCTAAACTGGCCAATGAAGGGATGCGCGAAGGGGCGATTCGTAATGCCATGTTGGTTGAAGCGGTACAAGGGATTGAAGATATTAAATTACTGCGTGCCGAAGCACGCTTTCAAAACCAATGGAACCATATGAATGAAGCATCTGCGGATGTTTCTATGCGACAACGTAAAATTGTCGGGGTCATGTCAGCATGGACACAAAAAATCCAAGGTTTGGCTTTTGCCATTGTGGTTTTGGTGGGTGCTTTTGCAGTGATGAAAGGTGATATGAGTACAGGTGCTTTGGTGGCGTGTTCGATGTTGTCTTCTCGGATGCTGGGTCCAATTGCACAAATCACTGGGGTGTTAGGGCGTTGGCAACAAGCCAAAGTAGCAAAAGCGGGTTTAGATGAGTTAATGAAAAAAGCGGTAGACCAGCCTGATCATGCACATTTAATCCATCGACCAGTGCTGAATGGGCATTATGAATTAACAGGCGTGAACTTTAAATATGGCGAAGATGATCCCAAGCCCAGCCTGATGATTGCTCAGCTTGAAATTAAAGTGGGTGAGAAAATCGCCATTCTTGGGCGTAATGGGGCCGGTAAATCGACCTTATTGCAATTGTTGTCTGGGATGCAAACACCTGTGCAAGGAAAAATTAAATTAGATGGTGTAGAGCTGGGCTTGATTGATCCGTCAGATGTGCGTCGTGATATGGCGTTATTAAATCAGAACGCGCATTTATTTTTTGGTACGGTACGCGAAAACTTAACTTTAGGCGCACCTTTAGCCAATGATGAAGAAATTTTAGCTGCACTGAAAATCACGGGGGCAATCAACTTTGTACAAGAAAAGAAAGAAGGCTTAGACCACATTATTTTAGAAGGCGGTGTCGGTTTTTCTGGGGGACAAAAACAAGCCTTACTGTTGTCGCGCTTGTTGATTCGTCAACCGAACATTCTGCTCTTAGATGAACCTACCGCGTCCATAGATGAAGTCTCGGAAAAACAATTTATTGAGCATTTAAAAGGCTGGCTCGGACAAAAAACATTGCTGGTTGCAACACATCGTCGTGCTGTTCTGGAATTGGTGGATCGGATTATTGTCATTAATGACGGCAAGGTGGTGATGGATGGGCCACGGGATCAAATTTTAAACCAAAATCAAAATCAACAACCACCAAAAGTGCATGTGGTCGGGGGCTAAATCATGGGCGAGAAAAAATTAGCATTAGAACGTCCGATGAAGGTGGTGGAATTAGAACCACCGTTACCGAAGGCGAGTGTTTTTATTTGGATTATTTGTATTGGCTTATTGGTTATTTTGGCTTGGGCTTGGTTGTTTAAATTAGAAGAAGTTTCGACCGGAACAGGTAAAGTCATTCCTTCATCCAAAGAGCAAATAATTCAGTCTTTAGAAGGCGGTATTGTCACCAAAATGAATGTGCATGAAGGAGAAATTGTCACCCAAGGTCAAGTCTTGGCGCAGTTAGATCCCACACGATTTGCATCCAATGTGGGCGAGTCCGAGTCCT
Source organism: Acinetobacter sp. ANC 4973 (assembly GCF_002135275.1). Lineage (NCBI taxonomy): Bacteria > Pseudomonadati > Pseudomonadota > Gammaproteobacteria > Moraxellales > Moraxellaceae > Acinetobacter > Acinetobacter sp. ANC 4973. Next base: position 255,963 of record NZ_NEGM01000003.1, on the reverse strand, counting down.
TGCTAATGTCATCCCGAGCGACAGCAGCGCGTCTACGTGCAGAGGTCAATGGTACAGCACTGATTTTTCCACCTGAAGTTTTATCTGAAACTCAATTGGTGCATGAAGAAACGGCTTTGTACCGTTCACGTCGTGCCAATTTAGAACAATCTATTTCTGGTTTAGCACAGGCTTTGGTTTTGGTGCAACAAGAATTAGCCATGACCGAACCTTTGGTTGCCAAAGGGGCTGCGAGTGAAGTGGAGGTTTTACGTTTAAAACGTCAGGCCAATGAATTACGTAATCAAATGAATGATATACGCAACCAATATTATGTGAAATCGCGTGAAGAGTTGTCGAAAGCAAATACCGATATTGAAACTCAACAACAAGTGGTAAAAGGTAAGACGGATACTTTAAGTCGTGCAGTGTTTAAGTCACCTGTACGTGGCGTGGTCAAAGAAATTGATGTCATGACCATGGGTGGCATTGTGCCGCAAAATGGCAAACTGATGACCATTGTCCCTTTAGATGAACAACTGCTGATTGAAGCGAGAATTTCACCACGGGATATTGCCTTTATTCATCCTGGACAGGAAGCCTTGGTCAAAATCACTGCCTATGACTATTCGATTTATGGCGGGTTAAAAGGCAAAGTCAGCATCATTTCGCCAGATACTTTGCGGGATGAAGTGAAGCAGGATCAATTTTACTATCGGGTTTATATCCGCACAGATTCAGACAAATTAAGCAATAAAGCAGGTCACACATTCAGTATTACCCCCGGTATGGTGGCAACCGTGGATATTCGTACGGGTGAGAAAACAGTCTTGGATTATTTGATTAAACCCTTTAATAAAGCGCAAGAAGCATTACGCGAACGATAGGCTGTAATGTTTCATCAAATATTGAACAAGAACATGAATAACAATTGATGAGTGATGTAGCATTTTAGGCTTAACTCATCCGTTGTGATTTTTGAAAATAATAGAAAGCACATTTGCTTTAGGTTTTGGTCATACAGGTTGAATGGTGGTTTTGTGTAACTTAGCTAATAAGTTTCATCAAGGATATTTGAATGAGTGATCAAAAAATTGTAACTTTCACTTGTGGTTCTCTTGGCTTAATATTATTAATATTCAATAGAAAAAATTATAGGATTTTTTATAACGAATCAAAATTTTTATGATCAATCGCGACAGAATAAGAAAAAATTTAAAATTTTTTAGGGGGTAAAATGAGAAGACTACCAGTTTATTTATTACTCGATACATCAGGGTCAATGATGGGGGAACCTATCGAAGCAGTCAAAAATGGTGTTGAGACGCTGGTCTCTTCATTAAGACAAGATCCTTATGCATTAGAAACAGCGTATCTTTCGATCATTAGTTTTGACACACATGCAAAACAAATTATACCTTTGACTGAAATCGCGATGTTTAACTCCCCACCATTGCAAGCGACAGGAACAACACAGTTAGGCGAAGCATTGGTCTTATTGGCTGATAAAATTGAACAAGAAGTTCAAAAAACAACGCCTGAAACTCGGGGAGATTGGAAACCATTAATTTTTATTATGACCGATGGTATTCCTACTGATGATTGGAAAAAAGGCTTTGAAAAATTAAAACAAGTAAAAACAGGAATGATTATTGCCTGTGCAGCAGGTCACAATGCCGATACTTCAATTTTAAAGCAAATCACTGAAGTTGTGGTCGAGTTGGCAACTGCCGATACCAATACCATCAAAGCCTTCTTTAAATGGGTTTCTGCAAGTATTTCTACGGGCAGTCAGAAAGTTGATGCTGGTCAGAAAGAAGTGAGTGGATTGAATGATTTACCGCCGCCACCACCTGAAGTAAATGTTGTACTCTAATTAAAATTCAATAATACAAAGGAAATAATAATGGCGATCACATTAGCCAAAGGGCAAGGTTTAAGTCTTGAAAAATCACAACATAATTTGTCTTTAGTGACGATTGGTTTAGGTTGGGATATTGCAGCACAAAAGAAGCGTTTTTTAGGGGGTTTATTTAGTGAGCAACCTGCCGAATATGATCTAGATGTGGTTGCTTTTTTATGTGATGCAAACGATACAGTCCGAGATGTAGGACGTGATTCGTCAGGAAATCCAACGCTTAAAAACAGTGATGTAATTTTTTTTAATAATCTAAAACATCGTTCAGGTGATATTTGGCTGACCGGAGATAATCGTACAGGAGCCGGTGATGGAGATGATGAACAAATTATTGTGAAGTTAAATTCACTGTCTAATGATTATCACAAGATTGTATTTATTGTTCAGATTTATGAGGGTGCTAAAAATAATCAGCACTTTGGTCAAGTTCAGAATGCATTTATTCGTGCAGTTGATGCTTCTGGTAAAGAGATGGTGCGTTTTAATTTGTCAGGAAAAGATCAATACGATCAACAACGTTCATTATTATTTGCAGAGTTGGTTCGTGAAAGTAATGGCTGGAAATTTAATGCGCTAGGTTCATCTTCTGCATCTGATAATTTTGTAGAATGGTTAAAAAAATACGTCTAAAGAGATAAAAATGCGTCGTCTACCAGTTTATATTTTGCTTGATACCTCGGGTTCTATGCGAGGAGAACCGATTCATTCTCTCAATGTTGGGCTTCAGTCTATGCTCAGCGCATTAAGGCAGGATCCTTATGCTTTAGAAAGTGTACATTTGAGTGTCATCACATTTGATATGGACGCAAAAGTATATTTGCCTTTAACGCCTTTAGATCAAATCCAAATTCCTGATATTGATGTACCAAATGTGGGTGCAACTTTTATGGGTGCTGCTTTGGAGTTGTTAACGCATGAAGTTCAGCAAAATGTTAAAAAAACGACAGACGAGCAAAGAGGAGATTGGCGTCCATTATTATTCTTAATGACCGATGGTTCACCGTCGGACGTTTATGCCTATCAACAAATTGTACCCGTCATTCAGCAATTAAACTTTGCGAGTATTGTCGCTTGTGCTGCGGGACCGAAAGCGAAAACAGAATTTTTATTACAGCTAACCAATCAGGTGGTTGTACTCGACACAATGGACTCTAATTCTTTTTCAAGTTTCTTTAAGTGGGTTTCAGCCAGTGTGGTTGCGGGGAGTAGCAGTGCTGGAGTGACTGACTCTATTTCTTTACCGCCACCACCATCGGAAATACAGTTGGTTTTATAGTCCGTATTCAAAAGACATATGCACCATTCATAGCTGTCTTTTGAATATCCCAACCCTTTATATTTGATTGATATAACAAAAATAAGCTAGGTAAAAATATGCGCCGATTACCCGTTTTTTTCGTCATTGATTGTTCTGAATCTATGGCTGGACAGCCTTTACAGGCAGTACAGGAAGGCATTGACTTTATCATGAGTGGTTTGCGTACCGATCCCTATGCTTTAGAAACGGTCTATGTTTCAGTGCTTGCTTATGCAGGAATTGTAAGGACTTTAGTACCGTTGACAGAGCTTTTTGCCTATAGAAGTTGTGAACTTCCTTTGGGTGGAGGTACACATTTAGGCAAAGCACTTGATCATTTGGCTAAAGAAATTGAACGTTCTGTGATGAGAACGACGGCAGATGTCAAAGGGGACTGGAAACCGATTGTATATTTATTTACGGATGGTCGTCCGACAGATGATTATGAAGATGCAATTTCTCGTTGGAACGCTAAATATGAAAACAAAGTTACATTAGTCGCTATTGGTTTGGGACAAGATGTTGATTTTTCCATATTAAAACGTTTAACAACAAATTGTATTTCACTGACCCAGATTGATCATGAATATGTCAAAAGCCTATGTAAATGGATTAGTGCTTCTGTTGTTTCACAGAGTATTAGTGTTGGGAATAATCAAGAAAAACAAGATCTTTTGCCATTGGATGAGCGGTATATGCATTTGGCTAAGGAAAAGCTTTCGTTCCGAAAAGGTCGGGTTGATGATCGTACGGTTACATTTATAGGACGTTGTCAAAAGCTTCATCATCCTTATATTTTAAAATATACACGTCACTTACAGTATGGCGAGCTTTCTGATGTAAATATCAATTTATACAATTTTAAATTACAAACCTGTACCGGTATTTCAGAAGATTATTTTAGTTGGACAGATCATGCTGCTGAAAAGCCTAAAATTAATACCTCTGTTTTAGAGGGCGGTTCTAATTGCCCTCATTGTTATGCTGAAACAGCTTTTGCAATGTGTGCATGTGGCAATTTGATGTGCTATGACGGATACAGTGAATTTGCAGTTTGTCCATGGTGTCTGCGTCAAATTAGTTTTTCTGCATCAGGGGAAGATTTTAATCTCACTCGTGGGCAAGGTTAAGGCATAAAAATAGCAAAATGGTTCAGACTGGGGGAAAGTGATGATTGAATTTAAATGTAAAATAAAAACATTGTTAGAAAAAAATGAAATAGGATTGAATGATCAATTTATTCGCTATATTTCTACTGATGAAAATTTAGGACAATTATCCAAGTTATTACAAGCCTTGCGCCTGAACCCAAAATCGGGTTTAGGAATCGGAATTTCCCAACCTGAACAAAAGCAAAATTTTGCTCAAGAAAAAGCCGCTGCGCCATTAAAATTGACCGAAATTGAAGCGCTTGAGACTGCCATTATAGAACCCGTTCTTCAATCCAATAATGATCCCGTCAATACAGCAGAAAAAATATCTAATCTTTTTTTAATGCCAGAGGAAAGCGCTAAAATACAGTCTGCGGTGGTGAGATTAGAAGATCAACGTGAAACTGAACATCCTGATTTAGGTCAATCAATTGAAAATAAAGTCGATGATATGGGCACGACTTTAAAGCCTCATTTTAACAAAACGGAATCAGTCGTAGATCAAGTGAATATTCAAGATGCTATTCACATAGATACAAGTACCCTCAATCAAAATAAAAATAGAGCCGAAATGACCGACGTATTTAATAACGTATTTGCAGATGAAGTAAAATTTCAGGTCGAGAATGCTCGTGTAGGTCAACCCTACCAATCAAGCATTATGGTGATGTCTAAGCATGATCCTAAACAGATTACTTTTAAATCAGACAGTTTTAAATTTGCTGAGCATGATTTTTATTTTGATGATGAAACACAGACTGTCCAAGGTAAGCCTGAAATCGCAGAAGAACTAATCTTTTCTTTTCAATACTGTATTAAAAATGAGACTCGCACGGCAAAGTGCAAAATGAATATTATTCCTGATCCACGAAATTTATGGAAAGTACTTGAGCCTGAAGCAGAACAGCCTTTTATTAAAGCCCATACAGAACAAAAAATGATACAGACTGAAGATTATAAGATCATTGCAGCCAGTCGACGTGGTCGCTCACATGAACATGGCGGGACATTTCGTGATGATGATTTTACCATCATGCATATTCCAAATAGCGCATGGTCAGTGATTGCCGTTGCTGATGGAGCGGGGAGTGCAGAGTATTCTAGGGAAGGTTCACGTATTGCCGTGGAAATTGTGCAAAGTGAATTCCAGCGTTATTTACATGATTACACCATCGACTCTTTAAATGAGGATATCCAAAAATGGCGAGTGGGTCATCAAGATGAGCAAACCAAAGTCATTGCAAATAAATTGAATCAACAATTTTTTCATGTTTATTATGAAATTTATAAATCTATTATCACTCAAATAGAACAACACGCTCAAGACATGGGTGTGGCTGCTAAGGCCTTTTCAACAACTTTATTAATCGCGGTACTGTGTCACCAGAAAGATAAAACTTTTATGAGCACTTTTTCAGTCGGTGATGGCGTCATTGCAGCCTATAGCGATGCGCTGGTTCGCATTATGAATGTTGCGGATGGTGGAGAATATGCAGGTCAAACCAAGTTTTTAGACCGCAGTATTGGGCAAGAATTGGGCGCTCGGATCAAAATTGGATGTTATAGCAATATTGATGCAGTCATGGTGATGACCGATGGGATTTCAGATCCTATATTTGAAACAGAGGTTGGATTGGCAAACCAGCAAAAATGGAAAGACTTATATGGTCAATTAGCCCCGTTATTCCACACTGAAAATGCGGCAAGTAAGCTTTTGGAATGGATGCATTTCTTTACGCCAGGCCATCATGATGATCGTACCTTGGCGGTACTTTGCAATAAAAATAAGGCAGAGTTGCTTCAGTAAAATAGTTTAAAGATCAGGTGAATACATATGTCTGCAAAGATTATTAAGTGCAACACTGTAGATGGTAGAGCAATTGAATTTGTTGATGAAGTGATTGCTTCAGGCGCAATGAAAGATGTTTATTTTTCCCCTGACCGTAGTTATGTGGTCTGCTTTTTCAGTAAAGAAAAAAATAAATTTTATGAATCAAAAGCAGCATTAGAACAGCAAAAAGATCGCTTAAAAGAAATTGTTGGCAATAAGTGGGATGGTATTTTTAATGGTGTCGGTGGCGATTATTGGAAAAATATTTTTTGTTGGCCTGATGGACTCATTGAATACAATGATTTGTTAGGAATCACCGCGCCTACTTATAAGAAATATTACTTTTTTGCTTATGGTTCAAAAAATAACGATTTTTTAAAAATCAAAGGCAAGGAAAAGGAAGGGAAGTGGTTTGCGAGTGCCAATAACCAAAACCGCTTTTTAGATGAGCGCGAAAAAGGAAGTTGGCTGAATTACCTGAAAATTGGTATTTTAATTTCACGGGCTGTACGTCGAATGCATGCTGCTGGTTTAGCACATTCAGATTTATCTTATAAAAATGTACTGATTGATCCCGTGACAGGCAGTGCTTGTGTAATTGATGTGGATGGTTTAGTCGTTCCAGGAAAATATCCACCTGATGTTGTGGGTACACCTGATTTTATTGCACCTGAAGTGGTGATGACCAATCATTTATCTAAAGAAGATCCAAAGCGGTTTTTGCCCAGTATTGCAACAGATAAACATGCTTTAGCTGTGCTGATTTATATGTATTTGCTATATAGACATCCACTGCGCGGTGGCAAAATTCATGATATGGATGATCCACAAAAAGATGAAAATATGGGCATGGGGGAAAAAGCATTATTTGTTGAACACCCAACGGATCATAGTAATCAAGTGAAGTCTAATCAACTGAAATCATCACAATTACCTTGGGCTGATCCCAGTCAAATTTCATATCAAGTCACTGGACCCTATTTAACAGCATTATTTAATAAGAGTTTTATTGAGGGTTTACATGAGCCAAGTAAACGTCCATCTGCCAATGATTGGGAAACAGCCTTAGTTAAAACGGTCGATTTAATCCAACCCTGTCACAATGCAGCATGTAGTCAAAAATGGTATGTATTTGATAACACAACTCAGCCAAAATGCCCATTTTGTAATACCGCTTTTATCGGTAAATTACCGATTTTGAATCTTTATTCAGCGCGTCAACAAGGGAATTATAGACCCGATAATCATCGTTTAATGGTTTGGACAGGACAGTCTCTATTTGCATGGCATGCCAATAATATGATTGCACCCAATGAGCGTTTAACATCAGAACAAACGACACGTAAAGGCTATTTTGTCTTGCATAATGAGCGTTGGTGGTTAGTCAATGAGGGTCTTACAGATTTGACGGATGTAACAACCAAAACGGTGATCCCGATTGGAGGTAAAATTGAACTCAAAAATGGCGTTCAAATTTTACTTTCAAAACAAGAGGGTGGCCGTTTGGCTGTAGTACAGATGGTTGAAGCCTAGCGTTAAAATGTATTGAGCATGAATTTATCTTGGATAGATGCTTGAGACTTACATAAACCAAAAGTTTTATAGCGTAATAAAATCATTTCTGCCCAATTACGATGGGTCGCTGGTTCTAACATGGAGCCGTGGCTTTTAAATACACTTTTAGCATCTTTCGATAAAATTTGCTCTGCTTCATGAAATTCTTCGCTATTGATTTGAAAGGCGCGATGAATATATTCAATTTGCGAGGGGTGAATAGCCGTTTTGGTATAAATCCCGTTATTCATATCTTGGCATAATTCATCCATCAGCAATTGCGTATGGTCAATATGTTCACAGACTGGTGAACTGAGTTGAAAGCCAGATGGAATAAATAAGCCTGCCAATTGTGAAATTAACATGCCCACTGGCGTTTGGTAAATTGTACTGTTTTTAGGACGGCGTAAATGCAAACAGGACAACAGATCATTACCGCCAATTCTTAGACATAGGGTTTTATGAAAGTCATATTTGAGTGCTTGATTAAGCTCCATATTATGCCCCATATCAAAAATTTCTTTGGTTTCAAGCGTTGGCATTAGGTTAATGCTGGGCGGTAGCACTTCCATCCACTGTTTTAGATCGTGCAGCGTAAACTTGGGTAAAATCATGCCACTATAGGTGTGATTTAAGTCCCAATCGACAATGTGTTTCGCCATTTCAATATTTCTAGGGCGAATAAAGAGCGCAGGTGCTTTTAAGTTGGGTTGCTCTAAGCGCTTTTGTAATAAAAGCTTTAGATTGACCATTGCAGTTTGAACATCTTTTTCCAATACGGCATCTTCTAAACAGACCGCAATAGATTTTAGTATCGGAAATTTAATGCCTTCAGTCACGTTCCATAATTGCTCATGGGTTGCAGGAATATACATGGTTGCACCCAGTTCAATCGCATGTTGCAGTTGTTTCATTTATTTTTCTCGACTTTTTTTATCAGAGTCACTGCATGATATGGACCTAACTTGGCACCTAAAATATCTACGGGAATATTCTGTTCTTTGGCAAAATGGAGTAGCAATTGTACATGCGGATTGGATGGATCACGGATTAATATTTTTTCAGGAATGCGTCTTAATACAGCACGTGTGGCTTCTGCAATGCTGGGTTTAATATGATTAATATTTTTAATCATATAGGTGTCAGAAATCCAATCAATCGTGTCTAAACAAATTTTTTGTTGCTTGAGTCGAATGTGATTATTCCAATCTGCCAAATCGGTATGCGGATTTTGTTGAATAATATTTAAAATTTTGTCTGTAAACTCGACCGAAATATCATGCTGAGCCAGATGTTGATAAACTAAACAGCTATGCCAGTTATTTGGATCGGAGCAATTTTTTTTTGCCAGATCGAAATCGATGGTATCTTTTAAAATCGTCCGTGAGATCAAACCTGAAATCACAGATCCTAGCATCCCAAACGGAATCAGCCAGTCCTCACAGCTGGCACTTAGCCATGAATAACCGCCTAAATCGGCTAAGGTCACAAGGCGAGGAACCTCCCATCCTGCATCAAATAATGCTGGATAATCTGCCAAATTTTGGGTTAATTCTCGACAAATTGCACCCTTACCTGTCCAGCCATCCACAAAAACAATATTTTCCGCGCCGTGTTGCTCAATAATGGCATGTAAGGCGGCAAAATCAATACCGCGATCACGGATAATACTAATCCCGTAATGCTCACAATCCTGATGCTTGTGAATATAGTGTTTAAGGAGTACGCCTAAAGGAACACCTGCCCGCACTAAGCTAACCAAAATAATCGGTTGCTTGGGAAATCGAACCATCAATGAGTTGCCAATCTTCTGCACATCATTAGCCAGACGTTCAGCACCTTGCTCAAAAGCGTATTCAAAATGTCGCATTTGCTCATCTGTAGGCGGATGCTCGACACTAATCATTTGCGAGTAATGTTTTTTTCCTGATTGAATCAGGTATTCTTTTTCAGCGACTGGTGTCGGGTCTATTTCATCAATATTGAGCAAAAAGGTTACATCTTCAGGTCGATAAGAGCCATGGAAACCCAGTGTTTTAAGACTAGATGGTAACGCATGGTTTTTATACATGTCCTAAATATCCTTTTGAATGATGATCTTGTACTAGATTTTGGATTAAAAACTTATCCAGCTGACTATTTTTAGGCATACCAAACCAATCACAGCAGCCTAAAAAGCCTGCATCAGACAAACTGTCGCCCCAACCTAAAATGGCACGTTCGCGATTTGGGTCATATTTATTGATAAAAAATTCCACCGCTTTTTGTTTAGACACAAATTTGGGAATAATCGCCAAATTATTGCCATTGATATGCACATAGCAGTGTTCAAGTACTTCAGCGGGTAAGTTTTCAATCATTTGGTGCAGAAATAAAGGCGCAGGATCATTTTGCTTGGCAACGGTATAAACTTTCCCACCATTTTCTTCCATCGTCCAAGTTCGAATTGAACCCAATGGTTTGGCATAATCGAGCAAGAGCGCTGGTAAATTACTCAGTAATTCATCCAGTTCAGCTGCTGCCTTGTGCTGGATGGCAAGCCATTCCTGATCAACCTGTTGATCTGCTGCTAAAATAGTTCCACCATGTGAGCATACAGCACCATGCAAAAAAGGAAGATGTACGCGCTGCAAGCCTGCAACTGAGCGTGCAGTCACAGGAATAACATCAGCAGATGCCAACAACCAATTCACGAAAATTTGCTGTTTGGGAAGCATATAAGACAGCGGCTCACCAAATTTATCTAGTGTGGCAATTTTATGTAGTGGTGTCGGGGTACTTTTACGATTTGTTTGAAACAGCGTGTCATCTAAGTCAACAAAAATTAACGGCTTAGGATTCATAACTAATAATTTCCAAATTTTCTATTTGTTCAAATAGGAGAGGGTCAACGCTATTCTGTGCTGTTTCAATGACCAATAAAACCCGATCAAACTGTTGATGTTTAACGTTATAGGCATAATTATTAATATTTAGTCCATAATTGTCTTTAAATGAACAAATACTTTCAATGGCATGACCTTGCTTGATGGGAGAGCGCGTGGTTGAACTGTAATAGACCTCAGCACCTTGCTGCTCTAATTTCTCGGCGATCAAAAATGGAATCCAGCTAAACTCTCCTGAACCTAAGACCAAGATTTTTTCATTAGGCCGAGTGGGCTGAATATTTTGCCAAGCGCTACAATTGAGAAAGGTCGGTTCGCGTCCCCAATCATGAGGGGCAATAATTTTTTGTGCTTGCTGTTGGGTTGAACTAACATCTGGCATATCAATGTCAATATGTTGTTGGTTCTGCTGCCACTGCCAATGACCATGTAATAATGACACGACCTCAACAGGAATCCCTAAGTCATCAGTGACTAAATGTTGTTCCGCCCAATTGACCAAAGTCACCAAAATAATCCGTTCTACCTGTTGTAAACCCGATTTTTTCAGACTCAAGATTAAATTTCTAAAGGTCTTTCCTGTTGAAATTTCATCATCAATTAAAATGAGCGTTTTTGATGCAAGAATATGTTGATGCTTAAGCGGATCATGGCTGGATAAAATAAATTGATCTTGTGCATGGCTATGTTCTTCTAAAAATAAACCTAGCGTAGGCAACGTTTTAACTGGATGCCGCGTGGTGGTTAAAAAGATGGCATTTTGCCCAAAATCTTGTTTCAGCTCGCGATAAACGCCTGCCCCTAAACCCACTGCGGTCTCCGCCATACCAATCACACTAATTGGATAGGGCAGATCTTTAGGAACGATTGCAGCAAGGTCTTGATAACTTCTTTGCATAGTCGACGGTGCAACGGGGATATGTTTTCCAAGAACTTTAGAAACAAATAAAAATGCACGTTTGGGATTAATTCTTTCTGCAAAGCTGAGCAAATCATCCAATTTCCATTGTGGATGATGCTGATTCACAGTCACACTAATACGACCACGACTTAAATCAATATGTTTTATCAATGCTTACAATCCATTTTTATACTTTGTGTAATGGGTAAAACTTGAACGACGGGAACCAGTTCAGTGTGTTGCAGTGCTAATTGCAATTTTTTAGCCATCAATTCTGCAATTAAATTAATACCCGTATGTTGTGTATAGGCAAAACCACCTGCGGGGCGAGGGTTAATTTCTAAAATATGCCATACACCCTGATTGTTTTGCTTAAATTGCACATTGATCAATCCATCACATTGGAAATGTTGGACCAGAACTTTGCAGATTTCATGACAAGGATGCTCGATATAGCATTCCTGATAAAATTTAAATTTAATTCGAGTCACTAAGGCTAAAATTTCCCCATGGCTACAGGCAATATCGACAGAACATTCTTGCCCAGTTAAAAAAGGCATAATTAAATATTCAATAGGTTGATCTAATTGAGCATATGCTTCTATAAATTGTTGCGTATTACACTGCGTATTGAGTTGAAACTGCTTAAAATATGAAACGTCATTCAACAGTTGGACAAAACCAGAACCATATACGCCATACACCGGTTTTGCACAAATACGTGAATATTTTTGTTGATAATCTTCAATCGCTTGCTTTAATCCAACTGCATTATCCACTTTCGTGGCAGGAATGTTGGGTAAGTTCAAACTTTCACAAATTTGTCCAAATAAAAATTTATTGTTAATGTTTTCCTGTTGTGTAACGCCAATGGCACCCGTTATGAGTTGAATATCATGACGAGCAAATTCTTCACGAAATTTTTCAATAAATTGACCGTGTTTTCCACAAAATAGAAGTTGAATGGCATGCACTTTACATTGTTCTAAAAGCCAAGTTGCGCTGTCTTCAACGGGAGGTTGTTGAAAAAAATGATCTGCGTGCAGTTTTAGTTCTGGGCGTTGTTTACTATGAGAACAAAAAATTGTCAGATGATCAGTTAAATTTGAGCGTTTTAATAATTGAATAATGTCATTTTGACAGGAATAACTTTCAGCAATCCAGATGTTGTAGTGCGATTTCACAGTTGATTTGATCTCAATTTTCTTGAATAACAATTATTAATTTGTGCTTTTGATATATACCGCGTCAGGAATATATAATTTTTCATGCTGTTGGCGCAATGATTTTCTAAGGCCAAATATGCAATTGCAGAAATTGATTAAAAAACTCAATTTTGCTATTGAGCTTAAAAAAAATATGTTAAAACAATAGAAGCTTATTTAACTCGTTTTTTGACGAGTAATCTCAATTTTTATATTAATAATTCATATATTTAATGAATTAAAAAAATATTACGATCTCTTAAGAGGGTGTCTATGCAACTTGTTGCTGGTGGGAATATTGGTTTAGTCTCTGAGACTGTTGAAATATTAATCAAAACAAGTGTTTCTACACAAATTGAGCTTGATCTTACGGCATATCTTTTAGCACAAAGTACGCAAAAAGTGCGCGGTGACCAAGATATGATTTTCTATGGACAAGCTCAAACACCGAACCAGAGTGTTGTGTTGGTTCAATCTACATCAAATGATCCCTATTTAACTCAACTTAAAATTAATACAGCATTGCTTGATCCAGAAATTCAAAAAGTCACCTTATGTGCAACGATCAATGAACCGAATAATTTTAGTCGAATATCGCCTATTCATATGGAGCTTTTATCGGGGAGTCAAATTATCGCCAATGCAGTCGTAGAGACTCAAGCCAAAACTGAAAAAGCCTTAATTTTGGCTGAGGTGTATAAGCATAATGATAAGTGGAAATTTAGATTTATCAATCAAGGCTTTAATGGCGGTTTGAAACCTTTGGCTGAAAATTTTGGTGTCGTGATTGAAGAGACTCAAAGTAACATTCCACTAACACCAACACCAACACCAACACCAACACCAACAAAGTCGAGTCTTAATTTGTCAAAAATTAAGTTAGACAAAAATAATTCTAGAATTAATTTAACCAAAAAAGGCACAGGTTTTGGCAAAATTTTGGTGAATTTAAACTGGAATAAATCCGCACCTAAATCCGAATCCTTTTTTCAAAAATTAACCCGTTCCAATTCAATCGACCTAGATTTGGGTGCAATGGTGCAGCTTAAGGATGGCAGTATTGATTTAGTTCAACCCCTTGGAAATCGCTTTGGTCATTTTGAACAAGTCCCTTATATCAAATTAGATGCAGATGACCGCACGGGCGCATCGATTAATGGTGAAAATTTATATATTAATGGCAATCAATGGGATCGCATTGAGCGAATTGTCATCTATGCTTATATTTATGAAGGTGCAGCACAATGGGCCGCAACAGATGGTGTAGTCACCATTCGTCTTCCCGATCAACCTGAAATTGAGGTGCGTTTAACCGAAGGTAATCAATTAACGACTTGTGCAATTGTAGAATTAAAAAATATAAATGGCGAAATTCAAGCCAATCGAGAAGTCCGTTATTTCAAAGACCAACAATTTTTAGATAAGTTTTATCGCTTTGGTTTCCGTTGGACTCAAGGTTCAAAAGATTAACTGTATCAATTTAATTTACATGTAATAAAGAAGAGGGAAAATTATGGCTATTTCATTAAATAAAGGTGGAAATCTATCTTTAAGTAAAACTGATCCATCACTCAACCAAGTCTTGATTGGGCTGGGTTGGGATGCTCGGGCTACTGATGGCGTAGATTTTGATTTGGATGCTTCGGCATTTTTATTGGCCGCAAACGACAAAGTTCGTGGTGAAACAGATTTTATTTTTTATAACCAAACTCGCTCTCCAGAAGGTTCTGTAGAACATACTGGCGATAACCGTACAGGCGCAGGTGATGGTGATGATGAAGCCGTTAAAATTGATTTGGCTAAAGTGCCCACTGAAGTGCAAAAAATTGCCATTACCGTCACCATTCATGATGCAGAAAGCCGTGGTCAAAATTTTGGACAAGTGCAAAATGCGTTTATTCGCGTCGTCAATGATCAAACGAATGTTGAAATTGTACGTTTTGACTTAAATGAAGATTACTCGACAGAAACAGCGATGATTTTTGGCGAGTTATATCGTCATAACGGTGAATGGAAGTTCAGAGCTGTAGGCCAAGGTTATAACGGTGGTTTAAGTGCCATGTGCCGTCAATATGGCATCAGTATTTAAACGCTATTCTTAGGTGAAAAATGAAACATTTCCGTTTTTCGATAATCTTTAGCATTATCTGCTTGGCCATTTCAGCATATTGGGGTTTTACCCATGGCCCCCAAGCAGGCTTAATGGCAATGTTCAAAGTATTGGCTATTACTGCAATTTTAGCTGTCATGGAGGTATCGCTCTCCTTTGATAATGCAGTCGTCAATGCCTCTGTGTTGAAACATTGGAACCAATTTTGGCGCACCCTGTTTTTAACAGTGGGTATTATTGTTGCTGTATTTGGCATGCGACTAATTTTTCCCTTGCTTATTGTGGGTGTCACAGCCGATATGAGCATGATCGAAGTTGCTCAATTGGCGTTAAATGATCCCAAGTCTTATTCAGAAAAACTGATGGCTCATCATGCTGAAATCGCAGCATTTGGTGGCATGTTCTTATTGTTGGTATTTCTGAACTTCTTGTTTGATGATGAAAAAGATGAGCATTGGTTTCATTGGCTTGAATCAAGATTAGCCGATTTAGGCAATATTCAAGCGATTTCAGTCTTCATTTCATTGGTGGTTCTACTTATTCTCGCAAGCTATATCCCTGATGCATCACGTTTGGTGGTAGTGATGGCTGGAATTTGGGGTATTGTCGTCTATGTGGGGGTGAAGGTCATTGGTCATCTATTAGAAGGCAGTAGCAATGATGATGAATCTGAGCAATCAAATGGCGCAACTGCAACAGGCACGATTGTCAAAGGTGGTATTGGTGGTTTCTTATATTTAGAAGTATTAGATGCATCTTTTAGTTTCGATGGTGTAATCGGTGCTTTTGCAATTACCAGTGATGTGGTAATTATTATGCTGGGTCTTGCCATTGGTGCGATGTTTGTCCGCTCAATGACAATTTACCTTGTTGAAAAAGGTACGCTTGATGCTTATGTATATTTAGAACATGGTGCACATTATGCAATTGGTGCACTTGCGTTCATTATGCTGGCGAGCGGCACAGGATTACATATTCCAGAGGTTATTACAGGATTGGTGGGTGTTGCCTTTATTGTTTGGGCGGTCATCTCTTCAATTTCATATAGTAAAAAGCAACAATCTTCATAAACGAAAGTTAAGGAAACAAAAATGGCTATTAATTTATCAAAAGGCGGAAATATCAATCTTTCCAAAACTGCTCCGACAATGAATAAAGTCGACTTGGGTTTAGGTTGGAATCCACGCGCAACTGATGGTAAAGCATTCGATCTAGATGCTGTCGCATTCTTAACGGGTGAGGACGGTAAAGTTCGTTTAGATGGTGAATTTATTTTCTTCAATCAAAAAACATCACCATGTGGATCGGTTAACCATAAAGGCGATAACCGTACTGGCGATGGTGAGGGCGATGATGAAACAATTTCTGTCGACCTTTCTAAGGTTCCTCAAGAAGTTGTAAAAATTGTTTTTGCTGTGACAATTCATGAAGGACAGCAAAATGGTCAAAACTTCGGTATGGTTGATAAAGCCTATATCCGTGTGATTAACCAAGATGCGAATGCAGAAGAATTGGCTCGTTTTGATTTATCTGAAGATGGTAGCACTGAAGTTGCGATGATTTTTGGTGAATTATATCGTCACAATGGTGAATGGAAATTCAAAGCAGTCGGTCAAGGCTTTAATGGTGGTCTTGGCGCTTTAGCAGCAAGTTATGGTGTTGCAGTTTAAGTAAATAAGTTAAGTACTAAAAGAGTCATCTTTTAGTACTTGAAAGTAATTGATATAGATCTATTTATATTGAATTATTTTCAAGTACTAAATTAGAGAATCAAAATGCAGTTAGTTTCTGGACAAAAAATAGCGCTAAATCAACTGATTCAAAATGATACGAAATTTACTTTACGTGTGCACTTTAACGCACCATTTGATGTCGATATATCAAGTTTTGCTGTGGGACAAAACGATAAACTTTTCAATGATGATTATATGACCTTTTATAATCAACCTCAGACACCTTGCGGTGAAGTGCAATATCATCAGCAAGAAAACGCCAATTTATTTACTTTTGATTTAAGTAAAATCAACGTAGCACAGACCCCACGATTTGTGATTTGTGCAACAGTGGCGAATGATCAAGCCATGATGCAAAATATTCAAAGTGGTCAAATTTCTCTTGTGAATCATCAAGGCGAAGTTTTGGCCAATTACCAATTAAATCCATCAAATTTTAGCCAAGAAAAAGCGGTCATGCTGACTGAAATTTACTTTAAAAATGATCTGTGGCGAATGGCTGCTATTGGACAAGGTTTTAATGGCGGATTAAAGGCTTTAGTTGCTTATTTTGGAGGGGAGGTTGCTGAAGAGATCTCTTCTCCTATCCATCCCGCTGCTAAACTTGATTTAAAGAAAAAAGTGATTTTAGCTAAAATTGAAAATGCGGCGCCACATCTATTAGATCTCACTAAAAAATCATTGATGAGTTTAGAAAAAAACAATCTGTTGGGCATCAAAGCGCGTGTTGCTTTGGTTCTCGATTATTCAGGTTCAATGAACCAACAATATAAATCGGGTGATGTACAACAAGTGCTAGATCGAATTATGCCTTTGGCTTTGAATTTTGATGATGATGGGAGTTTTGAGTGCTGGGCATTTGCAGAAAAAGCACTTCGTTTAAATGATGTGCGTCTTGATAATTTAAATAACTATATCGCTTCAGAACAAGGAGGCTATAAAAAATGGAATGCGGGAGCTGGCTATAATAATGAGCCTGCCGTTCTTGAAGAAGTATTGGCTTATTTTAATAAAGACAGTTCATCAAACTTACCTGTATATATTGTTTTTATTTCTGATGGTGGTGTTTCTGAAGCTAGAAAAATTAAGAAAATTTTACAAGAGGCATCATCACAACCTATATTTTGGCAATTTGTAGGGATTGGGGGGCGAAATTACGGCGTGTTAGAAAAATTAGATACCATGGAAGGCAGAGTGGTAGATAATTGTAATTTCTTTAAAATAGATAATATTAAAAGTATTTCTGAATCAATGTTATACGATTTTTTACTTCAGGAATTTCCGATATGGTTAACAGAAGCAAAAAATAAAAATATCGTGAGTGGATAGGTAAATATAATGGCAGAATTTAATCTTGTTGGCAGTCCAGAACCTTTTTTACATGTCAGTATGAAGCAAGGTGAAGCAATTTATTGTGAATCTGATGCCATGGTTATGGTTGAACAGAATCTTGAAGTTGGCGGTAAATTACGTGGCGGAATTTTCCAAGCATTTATGCGTAAATTTACCTCTGGAGAGTCTTTGTTTCAACAGCAAATTAAAGCCGTTAAGGGGGCTGGAGAGTGTTTGTTATCACCAAATTTGGATGGTGATATGCAGATTCTTGATGTGGGTCAACGACAGTATATTTTATCTGATGGCTCTTTTGTTGCAGCAACCGAACACACCATGATCAAAGCAAAAGTGCAAAGTAATATAGGTGGTGCATTGTTTGGGGGCACGGGCGGTTTTGTGGTCATGGAAACCAGTGGGCAGGGTAAAGTCTGTATTTCTGGTAGTGGAACCTTACTCGAGCTGGATATTACACCAGAGCAAGGTGAAGTCACCATCGACAATGGTCATGTTACCGCTTGGGATGCATCGTTAAATTATAATATTGGCATTCCAAGTTCGGGCAGTGGTGGCTTTGTTGGCAATATCGTCAATAGCTTTACGAGTGGTGAAGGTTTAGTGATTAAGTTTCGTGGACATGGCAAAGTAATTGTGTGTTCACGTAATCGTGCGAGTTATTTACAGTGGTTAGCTACGGCTTTAGGTCGTGGTCATTCAAATTCAAACTGAGGTGAATTATCAATGGGCATTAGTTTAGTTAAAGGTCAAAAAATTTCTTTAGAGAAAGGTGATGGTTCATCTTTAACTAAAATATTTCTTGGCGCAGGTTGGGATGTCGCAAAAAAAGGCGGTTTACTGGGTATGTTCGGTGGTGGCGGGGATTCGATTGATCTCGATGCCTCTGCAATCGTTTTTGATGAGAACAACAAAGCTTTAGATAGCATTTGGTTCGGTCAATTACAGAGTCGTGATGGCAGTATCAAGCATTCTGGCGACAATCGTACTGGTGATGGCGCAGGTGATGATGAAGCGATCCATGTGGATCTGACTCAAGTTCCGAGCCAAGTAAAATCAATTGTATTTACAATTAGCAGCTTCCGTGGACAAACTTTCGAAAAAGTTGAAAATGCTTTTTGCCGTGTAGTTGATGCGACAACCAATGTTGAAATTGCAAAATATAATCTTTCAGCAAAAGGTAATTATACCGCGTTAATTATTGCTAAAGTTTATCGTCACAATGGTGCATGGAAAATGTCTGCATTAGGCGAAACCTGTAATGGCAAAACAATTCAGGATATGGTTCCATCCATTTTACCTATTTTATAAAGTAGTTTAATTTCGTTAAAGTGGCTTGATGAATCAAAAACTTGGTTTGTCAGGCTTTTTAAGTATATATGACTTTGTTTTATAAATTTTTTAAGGTGAAACCATTAAATTTGAAGTTTTAGAGTCGTTCACTTAAGCAGGATTAAGTTAAATTATATTGCGCCAAGAAAGAATCAATCTGCATGAGACATATTGAATTTAAATATATTTAAACATAAAAAAAGCCCCAGTCTTTCGACTAGGGCTTTTTTGAATTTGGAGCGGGAAAAGAGACTCGAACTCTCGACCCCAACCTTGGCAAGGTTATGCTCTACCAACTGAGCTATTCCCGCTTATTGAGCAGTTTTTAATAAAAACTTACACTAAAAAATTTGGAGCGGGAAAAGAGACTCGAACTCTCGACCCCAACCTTGGCAAGGTTATGCTCTACCAACTGAGCTATTCCCGCATGCCGTGTATAATACAGCATGTGAAAATGTGGTCAATCATTTTGTGAAAAAACTTGTATCAATTGCATAAAATAAAACCATTTTCCCCAAAGTGGGTTGTTTTATCAGCAAAGTTGATAGCCGTAAGAAAAATTTGAGCTGGAAAATGATGAATGATTCTGGAACGACAGGCAAAAGATTGAATCAGAACACGTTATACTGAAGCGAGAACTAGAGCCTTTGGGAGTATTATTTTGAATTTAGAACAGCAATTAATTCAACGATTACAAAGTTTGTCACCAAGCCATTTAGAAGTGGTGAATGAATCATCTGGTCATGGTGGTTATTTCCCAGGTAAAGAGTCACATTTTAAAGTGGTTGTGGTGAGTGATGCTTTTGAAGGATTACGTTTGGTACAGCGTCATCAAAAAATTTATGCTGCCGCAGGCGACTTACTCAGTCCTGGAGCGATTCATGCTTTGGCGATTCATGCTTTTGTTGCTTCGGAATGGCAAGGTCAAGCGACTGCTAGCCCTGAATGTGCGCATGCACCCAAATCTAAATAAGGAATATTGAAAAATGGACATGCAGCTGACAGTTAAAATTGTGCATATGATCAGTGTGACCTTACTGATTGGTGTGGTGATTGCGCGCGCTTTTACTTTATTTGTAGGCGTTCAGGGCAATCAACCGAATCCTGTAGCACGTAAACTTTTTGTGGCATTACAACATCTTTCAATGACTTTAATTGTTTTGACGGGTCTGACCTCTTTAGTCATTAAAAACTTTGAGGTGCAATCGTGGTTTTATGCCAAAGTCGTATTATTTCTGGTCTTATTTTCATCTTTAATCAAAGCTTATAAAAAAGATGATCATATTTTATTGCTACAACGTCGTGCAGGCTTAGCCATTGCTGTGGTGGCATTGATTGCGATAATTGGTCTGGTGATGTTGAAGCCTAATTTCGGCTAATTGTTAGACATTATTATTTGTGCAGCAATCGGTCTAGGTTAAACTGCAAACAATACATAAATATAAAGCATGGAGGTTATTAATGCGGACACGTGTAGTTTTTAATCAAAAAGGTGGGGTCGGTAAATCTAGTATTGCCGTGAATCTGGCAGCAATCAGTGCATATCAAGGTTTTAAGACCTTGTTAATTGATCTAGATCCACAAGCCAATTCTAGCCAATATTTATTGGGTGATGATGCAACGTATTCGGCGGATAAACCCGCTTTGGAGCCGAATATTGAAAATTATTTTGAAGAAATGTTGGGCACAACACAAAGCAAAGGGCTTTTGAGCAACGCGATTGGTTCTATTCTAAAAAATCGTGCCAAAGGTTTACAAAGTTATGTGCACTCATCTCCTTTTAAAAATTTAGATGTGATTCCTGCAAGCCCAACCTTGGGTGCGCTAGCCTATGCTTTAGAATCGAAACATAAAATTTATAAATTGCGTGATGCTTTACAGCAGTTGGAGGGAGAATATGAGCGTGTTTATATTGATACACCGCCAGCATTTAACTTTTTTACCCTATCGGCTTTAATTGCTTCGGATCGGGTATTGATTCCTTTTGATTGTGATGTTTTTTCAAAACGTGCTTTACAGACCTTAATTGAAAATGTCATCGAAACACAAGATGATCATAATGATCGCTTGGAAATTGAAGGGATTGTGGTGAATCAATTTCAAGCACAAGCAAAATTACCACGTGAAGTGGTACAACAACTTAAAGATGAAGGTTTACCCGTTTTAGCCAGCATGTTGCCGCCGTCAATTTTGATGAAGGAATCTCATTTTAAAAATCAGCCTCTCATTCATTTGGCTACTGATCATAAATTGACGCAAGCCTATCAATCGTTGTTCAATGAAATTGAGCAAAATAAGATTTGAGATTTCCTATGAAAAAAATTTATGTCAGCCTATTCATGGCAAGTAGCGTTTTATTAGGTGCATGTGCGACCACAGTAAAACCGACTTATATATCACCCACGCAGTATCAAGCTTTGAACTGTCAACAATTACAAAGCGAATATAACCGTATTCAGCAATATGTCGATAATGGTGTGCAACCTGCTAAGCGTACTGGCGTAGGTGTCGGTGTTGGATTGGGTGGGGGCTGGGGCAGTCGTGGCGGTTGGGGCATTGGTCCAAGTGTTTCAGTGAACATGGGGCAGTCTTCTAATACGAAAAATACTGAACTAGCACGTCTTTTAGGTGAGCAAGAAGCGGTGGTTCAAGCGGCAAAATTCAAAAATTGTCCCATTATTATTCGTAATAAAGCACAATAATGATCGGAATAAGCACACTGTTGTTGCGCTTTGAGAAACAACAGTGTGATAAAATATTAGCAAAATGTT
The DNA here is from genome assembly GCF_002135275.1 of Acinetobacter sp. ANC 4973. Classification (NCBI taxonomy): domain Bacteria; kingdom Pseudomonadati; phylum Pseudomonadota; class Gammaproteobacteria; order Moraxellales; family Moraxellaceae; genus Acinetobacter; species Acinetobacter sp. ANC 4973. Next base: position 233,949 of record NZ_NEGM01000003.1, on the reverse strand, counting down.
TCAATAAAATATAATAAATATCATATGTTTAATTATTTACAAGATGGTATTTAAACGCTTGAAGTCATATTTTTTGATCGAAAGACTTGTCACTTTTTATGACTTTCATATAAGGTGTGTCACTGTTTAATGGTGATGTTAGGTCTGTATGATTGAGAGTTGGCTTTTTGTATTGGCAGTGATTGCGGTTCTGATGATTCCCGGTCCGACCAATGCATTACTTGCAAGCTCGGCACATCAAAAAGGGGTGGCAAAAACCAGTCTTTTTATTCCAGCAGAGCTATTGGGTTATTTTTATGCCATTAATTTGTGGGCATTATTTATCCATTTATGTAGCCCAACGTGGCCACATTTAATCAACTTATTACATTTACTCAGTGCCCTGTATGTTTTTTGGTTGGCTTTTCATTTATGGAAATCATCCCATTTGGAACAGCATAGTCAACGCTATCCATCTATTCGACCTCGCCAACTGTTCTTTTCGACCTTAAAAAATCCAAAAGCTTTATTGTTTGCTGCGGGCGTATTGCCGCCTGAAACTTGGCAGAATCCGAGCAATTTTATTTTAGTTTTTGCTGTGTTTGCTTTGGTACTTTTACCAACGGTGATGTTTTGGATGTCTTTTGGACGTGCGATTTTGGCAGGTCAATCAAAGCAAAAAAAAGCCGATCTTTTATATAAAGGATCGGCCATGTTATTGCTGCTGTGTATGTTACCCGTGGTGATGCGGTTTTTTTAACACTTACACCTTTTATCACACGCGTATTTAATGGCTCTTTTTCAGCTTTTGACGAATGAAACCAATAATACCGGGAAGTACACTAATAATAATAATGCCAAAAATAAGATGGGTAAAATTGTCTTTGACAATCGGCATATTGCCAAATAAATAGCCCAATGTAATAAATGAACCAACCCAGCAGATTGCACCAATCACATTAAAACTAAGAAAAAATTTGTAATTCATATTGCCTGCACCCGCCACGAATGGAGCGAAAGTGCGAGCGAAAGGAACAAAGCGTGCAAAAATAATGGTCTTGCCACCATGTTTCTCAAAGAACTTTTGCGTGTAATGTAAATGCTTTTTATTAATAAAACGTGATTCCATTTCAAATACACGTGGCCCGATAAATTTACCAATATGATAATTCAGTGTGTCACCGAGTACGGCCGCAATAAACAATAGCACCACCAAAACAAAGGGATCCATCACGCCCGTTGAGGCAGCTAGCGCACCTGCGGCAAACAATAAGCTATCACCCGGTAAAAATGGCATCACCACTAAACCCGTTTCTACAAAAATAATTAAGAACAGAATGGCATAAATCCAGATGCCATAATTGGTGATAAATTCGAGTAAATGGTCATCAACATGTAATATAAAATCAATCAGTTCCATGGGGTCACAGACAGCGAAAATGTGCTGAAATCCTAGCAGTCTAAGGTATGAAAGTCAGTATAAAAACGTAAATAAATTCCAGTTTAATCATTCTATATTTGCAACGATGTATCTACAAATAGCTGCTTTATTCAGCAAAAAAAACAGCCTAGTATCAATCCATCATCACAAAAATATTGAATAGGTCACCTCATGTTAAATCCGAATGTTGTACTAAAAAATCTGCTACAAGGCCCACAGGCCGATGCTTTGATCAGTCTCATTGCGCGTGTTCTGATGGCTTATATTTTTATTATTGCAGGCTGGGGGAAAATCACGGCTTATAGTGCAACTGTTGGCTATATGGAGTCGATGGGTGTACCCGGAGTCATGCTACCTTTAACCATTTTGGTTGAGTTTGGAGGTGGTTTGGCGTTGTTATTGGGTTTTCAAGCACGCTTTGCTGCATTGGGCTTAGCGGTATTTAGTTTGATCACGGCTTTCCTTTTCCATAATGGTGCAGAAGATGCAATTAATTTTATGAAAAATATGGCCATGACGGGTGGGCTATTGTTCTTGATGTTACACGGTGCGGGTAAATTCAGCCTAGATCATCATATTGAAAAATAATAGATTGATTTTTAGCGTTATAAAGGGTGATTTTATCTGGCTTCAATGGCCTTGAAATTACAAAAAGTCAGCGTACAGAGGGTTCAAATTTTGTTTAGATAAAATTTTAGCGCACTTTAGAATAGGAAAATAAATATGCATAAGATTTTGATGGTTATTCTATTCACTAGTTCTATTTTTACAACGGTAAATACTTGGGCGGGTAAGGACGATCATATTATTATTCGAGAAGCTGCAAGCAATCAGGTGAAAGTGGCAGAGGTTAAAAATTTAAAAGACGAAACTGCTGTCACTTTAACGGGTATTTTGGTGAAGCATTTAAACCAAGAACATTATGAGTTTAATGATGGCACAGGTTTAATTTTACTTGAAATCGATGATGATCTTTGGAAATCGGCAGGTGTTCAGGTGGGTGACAAAATTATAGCCATTGGTGAAGTGGATAAGCATCGTTATAAACCAACCGATATTGAAGTGGTTAAAATAGAAAAAGTGATGGATTGATTGCTATAGAGCACCCGAAAAAGGGTGCTTTTTTAGTGCTGAAATATAATGCAATCAATTGAATGTGTGCCTTGGATGAATGGTGTGCGTCTAGCAGATAAAAATGATAGAATGTCGCGCTTATATTCGTTTGCCTGCATAGTGGTTTATCCATGACTACCAATACCCAAATTACTGAAGATCGTATCCTGATTTTGGATTTCGGTTCTCAATATAGTCAGCTTATTGCACGTCGTGTACGTGAAGCTGGTGTTTATTCTGAAATGTATGCCTATGACATGTCTGAAGAAGACATTCGTGCGTTTAATCCGAACGGTATCATCTTGTCTGGTGGGCCTGAAAGTGTGCATGAAGAAGGTAGTCCACGTGCGCCAGAAGTTGTGTTCAACTTAGGTGTACCTGTATTAGGGATTTGCTATGGTTTACAAACCATGTCAGAGCAGCTTGGCGGTAAAGTAGAGCCAGGTACAGTTCATGAGTTTGGTTATGCAGCTGTAGATGTATTGGTTCGTGATCAGCTTCTTGGTGATTTAAACGATGCTGATTCTGAAAGTGGCGACAACAAACTCAATGTTTGGATGAGCCATGGCGATAAAGTTTCTGCGATCCCTGAAGGTTTCTCAGTCACTGCAAGCACGCCAAGCTGTCCATTTGCAGCGGTAAGCGATGAAAAGCGTCGTTTCTACGGTGTGCAGTTCCACCCAGAAGTGACCCATACTGCAAAAGGTGCTGAGTTACTGTCTAACTTTGTGCACAGCATTTGTGGATGTCGTAATCTTTGGAATTCTGAAAACATCATTGACCTCCGCGTTGAACAATTACGTCAACAAATTGGCGATCAAAAAGTTCTTTTAGGTCTTTCAGGTGGTGTTGATTCATCGGTTGTTGCGGCACTTTTACACCGTGCGATTGGCGATCAGCTGACTTGCGTATTTGTAGATAACGGTTTACTTCGTTTGAACGAAGGCGAGCAAGTGATGGACATGTTTGCAAAAAACATGGGTATCCGTGTGATTCGTGCCGATGCTGAAGAGCGTTTCCTAACTGCACTGAAAGGTGAAGTTGATCCAGAGAAAAAACGTAAAATCATTGGTCGTGAATTCATTGGCGTATTTGCTGAAGAAGCACGTAAGCTTGATGGCGTAAACTTCCTTGCACAAGGGACAATTTACCCTGACGTGATTGAATCTGCGGCAACTAAAAATGGTAAAGCACATGTGATTAAATCACACCATAACGTGGGTGGTTTGCCAGAAGATTTAGCCTTTGAATTGGTTGAGCCAATTCGTGACTTGTTTAAAGATGAAGTACGTCGTTTAGGGACTACTTTAGGTTTACCGTTTGAAATGCTATATCGTCATCCATTCCCAGGTCCTGGTTTGGGCGTGCGTATTTTGGGTGAAGTGAAAAAAGAATATGCTGACATTTTACGTCTTGCAGATGATATTTTCATGCAAGAGCTTCGTGCCAGCGGTTGGTATGATAAAACTGCGCAAGCATTTGCGGTATTCCAACCAGTTAAATCAGTTGGTGTTGTAGGTGACGGTCGTCGTTATGCATGGGTGATTGCGCTTCGTGCAGTTGAAACGGTTGACTTTATGACAGCGCGTTTTGCACATCTTCCTTATGATTTGGTTGATAAGATTTCAACACGTATCATGAATGAAATTGCTGATGTTTCACGAGTTGTTTATGACGTATCGTCTAAACCACCAGCAACGATTGAGTGGGAATAATTTAGGGATTTCAAGAAGCAACGCTTCTTGCCTAAATTACGGCAAAGGCTATGCCTGCGGCAGTGAGTAAAAAATTACTTCAAAAAGAGCGCTTAGGCGCTCTTTTTATTTAAAATTAAATCGTTAAAGAGAAATTTTTTTATTTTATGATCCGTGAAGGCTCTTATTCATGAAATTATTGGCAGAGAAAATGTTGCTATCAAAACTTTAAATGCTGTCAATTGCTTTGCTCAATAATTAGGATTAAGTGAAGAAGAACTAAATTTGATGTACTAAGCGTAAGAATATTTTTTAAAATCGTTTCGATGAAGAAAATTTATAGTTATTTATACGTATAAATGGCGACTTGATTACGTCCATTTTTCTTGGCTTCATAGAGTGCAATATCTGCATTTTTAATCAGTAAATTTAAATCGTTTTGCTGTGGTTGCAGTTGAGAGATACCAATGGACACGGTAAAGTTGAAAAACAATTTATTTTGAATACAAATTTGATGGTTTTCAATTTTCTGGCATAAGCGATTGGCAATAATAATTGCTTCATCCAGTGTGGTGTTGGGCAATAAGGCAATAAATTCTTCGCCTCCAAAACGAGCGAGTACATCGGTGTAGCGCATTTCTTGGCGAGAAATCTCAGCAAGTATACGAAGAACCTCATCCCCGACATCATGTCCGTAGGTATCATTAATTTTTTTGAAAAAATCGATATCAAACATCAGTAAGCAGGCTAAATTATATTTTGGCCATTTCTGAATGGTCTTTTCAGCCATCTGCATAAATTGTCTACGATTATTGAGTTGGGTTAGTTCATCTGTATGAGCAAGTTGACATAAAGCGTAATAATTCCAATCATTTAATAAAACCCGTAAAAAATTCCGTTTTGAATTTAAAGTATTATTCCAACTGATATACATGCTGAGTAATAAAACAGGGGTATATGTGAATGAAAATAGGATAGCTTCCTGAAAACTGACTAAGTTAAATACTCCTCCTAAAATAATTCCACTAGTGAGTAAAGAGGTAAATATGGAATATCGAAAGGAGACCTGTATGCATAAATTGCCCAATAAAATAAAAATAACAGAAGCATAGATATAGGTGTGAACGAGTGGACTCTGTGATAAATACAACAGTCCTAACCAGACGACCGCGGCTATTGCGACATAAATAGGCAGTAAACTGTCTAAAATATTAATATTTTTACAGTAACGGAAGAAGAAGATATTGATGAGTATTGCGCCTAGTACCAAACTGAGCCGCGCTATAGCAGAAATCATAACGATTTCAGGTAATAAGAACCAATCTACAAAAAAATAGATTAAAAATGTAAGTTGACCAATGTAATTAACGTATTTTAAAAATTGTCGTTGGTGTTTATTTTGATAGTTTAAGTAATATTGCTGAAATTGTATTGGAATACGCGTGATTGGAGCATCTAATGCTTGTTCTATTATTTTTCGATTTTCAGCACTACACACTTGCTCAGGTAAAATATAAGCAGTTTCATGGTTAAATTTTTTTTCTCTAGGTGTTTTAAAATGATGACTATTTTTATCATTTTTGTCACGAGAGCTTTTTTGATCTCTCCTAAACATTTAAATCAGCCCTGTATGGGGTGTACGTAAAGAATCATATGCTGAAGAATAAAACTTGTATATAAGATAAATACTGAACGGTTAGTGCAATTGTGACAATTTTTTTTATATGTATAAAATTCATATGAATAAGAGATTAATATTCAATTAGATCAATCAGCAAAGGATTGCTCATCAAGAAAAGTTTCAAAAATGATATTGTCCTATACATAGTATTCAGCGTATTAACTGACTTATAGGCTGAGTGTGTAAGAGTCTATATGATGATAAGAATAGATGAAGACATTAAAAGCACGGTTTAGTCCGTAAGACTTAGGATAAGAATATGACCAATAGTAACTATATAGAGCTTTCTAACTCAGACGATTGTGAAAAATACGTGAATCAATTTATTCAGGAATTCCCTTTGCGTAGTGCAGAAATTGGGCAGGGAACCGTCATTAAACGTGCATTGCCCAGTCGCCACAAACGCTTAATTGGCGCATGGTGCTTTCTAGATCATGCAGGGCCAGTCACTTTTCCTCAAGGTGATGGTTTAGATGTTGGCCCACATCCGCATATGGGTTTACAAACCTTCACTTGGATGATTGAAGGCACCATGATGCATACCGATAGCTTAGGCACCAAACAATTGATTCGCCCGAAGCAGGTCAATTTGATGACCGCAGGTTATGGTATTTCACATACTGAAGTTGCGCCAGAAACGGAAACCCATATGCATGCTGCTCAGCTTTGGATTGCATTGCCTGATGATAAAATAAATATGGCACCGCGTTTTGACCATTATCCAGAACTTCCCGTAGTCGAAAAAGATCAGGTGGAATTCACCATTTTGGTTGGTGAGTTTTTAAAAACCAAATCTCCTGTTGCGGTGCATACCGAATTACTCGGTGTCGATTTAACCGCAAAAGAATCGACCACCACGCGACTTCAACTCAATCCAACCTTTGAACATGGTTTTATGGCTTTGGATGGGACGGCTGTGGTGAATGGTCATGAATTGACTGAAGACAATATGGTGGTGTTAGAGCCCGGTCTGGCTGAAATTGAAATTCAGTTGCATGCTGGCAGTCGTATTTTATTGTTAGGCGGCGAACCGTTTGAGTCACCGATATTGCTATGGTGGAATTTTGTCGGACGTACGCCGGAAGAACTGAGCCTTGCCCGAGATCAATGGATTAATCAAGATCAACGCTTTGGTGATATTGCGGATTATCCAGGTCCAAGATTAGAAGCACCTGCCTTCCCAGATAAAATGCGTGCATCGCGATAAAAACAAAATAGAGGATTCATGATTATGGCAATTATTGCAAATGCTGAAGTACGAACGCTTGCTGAACCTTGGTCGGGTGAGGTGAGAAGTGGCACACACCAATTTATCACCGATAAACCTGAGTCTTTTGGTGGACAAGATCAAGGGCCTGCACCTTATGATTTGATTTGTTCTGGCCTGATTTCTTGTACCATGATCACGCTAAGCATGTACGCCAGCCATAAAGGGCTTGAGTTGGGTGAGTTTTCGGTTGAAGCTGACTTTTATGCCAATAAAGAAGGCAAAGAATGGATTGAACGTCGTTTATCTTTTGCACAGCCGCTATCGGAGGAACTGAAGCAAAAAGTTTTAGAGATTAGCAGTAAAACGCCTGTGACCAAAACCTTGTTGCGTAGTGTAGAGATAAAGACCGTACTTGTTGAATGACCCGATAGTTATGACATTTTGTGTAAAGCAGGGTGTCATTTTTTTAGAGCGATGCGTATAGTCAAAGCATAAAAATAGAGGTCAAAAAATGATTACATTACACCACTTAGATCAGTCGCGTTCTTTTCGAATTTTATGGGCTTTAGAGGAATTGGAACTTGATTATCAAGTGCAGTTTTATCAGCGCTTACCGACTTTTGCTGCACCCCCTGAATTAAAATTGGTGCATCCTTTGGCGAAAGCACCAGTATTAACCGACGATGATCAAACCATTGCGGAATCTGCGGTTATTTTACAGTATTTGCAAGAAAGCTATGATGTGCACCAGCAGTTTAAACCGCAGCATAAAGCAGAACAGCAGCAGTATCGTTATTGGATGCATTATGCGGAAGGTTCGTTAATGCCTTTATTGGTGATGCAGCTGGTGATGAATAATGTACCCAAACATGTGCCGTGGTTGATTAAGCCGATTGCAGAAAAAATAACAGTCGGGGTCAAGACTGGATTTATTCGTCCTCGTTTAAAAGATCATATTGAATATTTGGAAGATTATTTATCCAAGCATGAATATTTTGCTGGTACATTTTCTTTTGCAGATGTTCAAATGTGGTTTCCATTAGAAGCGATTCAATCCAGAACAACGGGTTCTTATCCAAATATCAAGGCATATCTACAACGTATTGCGCAACGTCCAGCGTTTCAACGTGCACGCTTGAAAGAGCAAAATTTAGCTTAAATTAGATAGTTTGTATAAATCAAAAAATGTTCAATATTTGATTTTTTAAAATCAGCACTACCTCACTTGATGAATTCAATTTTTATGCCTTTGCGTAGGCAGTATTTCTACTTTTGAAAGGTCAAAATGAGGAGCACTGCTACGCAAGAAAAACCTTTTGTTTCCCATACACGACATCCTGAGCCAGTTTTAAGCACTGCTTTAAAATGCAGCGCAAGGATGGGAAACGTGTGGCATCCATGCCACACTCATGAATTCAATACCTGTTAAAATTTGTTTTAAATTTTGGCTTTACGAACTACTCATTTTGATCAAGAAACGACTTGTAAAAGAAGTCTATTATTGATACTAAGTTTAAAAAACAGGCACTATAAAGTGCTGATATCGTTAGCTCATATGGTAGAGACGTTCTTTCGGGAACACCACTTTAAAGGTTGAACCTTGATTTTCTTTCGATTCAATTTCTAAGTGTGCGCCGTGTTGCATGAGCACATGCTTGACAATTGCTAGACCTAAACCTGTTCCCCCAGTTTGACGGCTACGTGCGCTATCGACACGATAGAAACGTTCGGTTAAACGGGGTAAATGTTTGGGGTCAATGCCAATGCCAGTATCTTCAACGGTAAAATACCCTTGTACTCCGTCATCGTGCCAGCCCATGGTAATAGTGCCCCCTTTGGGGGTGTATTTAATGGCATTGGTAATGAGGTTGCTAAACGCACTGGCAAGTTCCATATCCGAACCAATCAGGTCACAATGACTATCAATTTCGAGGTTCAGTGTATGCCCATAATCAACGTTATAGGCTTGCGCATCATCAAATAATTGATTCATCAGACTGGGCATTTCAATAATCTGATTTTTGGCAATTTGTTTGTTGCTTTCTAAACGTGAAAGCAACAGTAAGTCATTGACCAAGGCATTCATCCGTTTGGTTTGTGCCTGCATTTGGTCAAAGGCACGTTTCCAGCGCGGGTTTAAATCTTCTTGATCGGTAAAAGTTTCAATATAACCACTCAGTACAGTCAGTGGCGTGCGTAATTCATGGGAAATATTATCGACAAAGTCCTTACGCATTTGTTCTAGGTTATGCATACGCGTCACGTCATATGCCACCAATAAGCGACTTTCTCCACCAAAACGGGTCATTTTAACTTGCACATAATGATCTTCAAAAGCTGAAGATTTCATTTTTAAGCCGTCAGGTGCTTGGTCAATATGATTAAAATATTCAATAAAATTAGGCTGACGTAGAATCGTTAAAATATTACGCCTACGGTCTAGAGGTTGAATCCCCAGCAATTTTTCTGCTGCTGGATTCCACCATTCAATTTGGTGTGATTCGTCAATTAACACCACGGCTTCTGCTAATGCCACCAGTGAGGATTGAGCACGATCAATTAAGCCGACCATTTCTGCTTGTACAATACGTTCTTGGCGCTGTGCACGATAAACATTAAATAGTAATGCACCCCAAATGCCGTCTAAATTAGGCGGTACATCATAAGGACGATTAGAAATCCATTCATTGACCAAATACAATGAACGTAATTGCAGGACAAAAAAGATGCTAAAAGCGATAAAAATTAAAATCCAAAAATACCCAATCCCGATGCCAATAAAACTGGCAATCAGCAGGAGAAAGGCGAGTAGACGTAAATCTTGCTTCGCAAAAGTCCATAAGCTGCTGTAGCGAAATTTTTGATGTTCTCGTGTCAATTCTGGGACAGGGTACGGTTCATACATAAAACACAATTTACCTAAAAAACGGCTAACCTAAAGCGATATCCGCGCGGGTAGAAAAACGATAACCTGTGCCACGAACCGTTTGGACAAAGCGGTCTACAGCATATGGTTCGAGCACTTTGCGTAAACGTCGAATATGCACGTCAATGGTACGGTCTTCAATATATACGTTACCACCCCAAACTTGATCCAGCAATTGAGCGCGTGTATACGCACGTTCTGGGTGGGTCATAAAGAAGGCCAATAAACGATACTCGGTAGGACCCATCTCTAAAATGTTCTGACCAAAACTAACACGTTGGCTCACTGGGTCAAGGATTAAACCATTGGCATCAATGGTTTTTTCGCCACTTAGCGCATTGGCACGACGTAACACCGCTTTAATACGCGAAACCAATTCTCGGGTAGAAAAAGGCTTGGTCATATAGTCATCTGCACCTGCATCGAGACCTTGAACTTTATGGTCTTCTTCACCGCGTGCGGTCAGCATAATCACTGGAATTTCGGTCAGTGTCTCGTCACGTTTTAAGCGGCGACACAAGTCAACGCCACTGATCCCACCCGGTAGCATCCAATCGAGTAAAATAAGTGCAGGACGTTGATCCACAATCATTTGGTGCGCTTGTTTCGCATCTTCTGCTTGTAAGCATTGAAAGCCTGCCATGTCTAAAGAGGTATGAATCATCTCTCGAATGGGAAGTTCGTCATCGACGATTAAAATATAGTCATCTTTCACAACGCAATATCCTATTTGATGTTAACGGTGAACCGTTTTGTATTTATGACAGGCTTATTACAAAGATTAATTATGACAGTATCATTGCAGAAAAGGGCACTCTGCCCATTTTAGCAAATAAATGTGACAATTTTTATCTGATAAAATCAAGATTTTAAAATAAATCAGTCATATAAATATAACAAATTCAAAGCTTTGAATATTTTTTGATATGCTCATGATCATGGGTTTTCTTTTTTTAATATTTTTCCTTTTTCTGAAAAAGTATTCAGCAATGATAAAAAAACGATACTACACGATGATAAAACATCTTCCAGCGATTGTTTAAAGCCGCTGACCACCCAACGAATCGCAATTTGAGTCACATAACCATTCAGCCCCGTAGCAACGAAGGAAATTTCACGTTCTGAGCGATCAATATGCGGCATCATCAGCATGACAAAGGCCTGAATCATACGGTCAAAGCGTAACATGGTTTCATGAATGGTGGCTTGATTATGCAGTTCTTGAACCAGCATGGCATCGATATAAATAATTCGTGCCATTCGTGGATTATCTCTTAATGTGGTGAGTAAAGCGGTTAAACCTGCTTCAATCATTTTTCGTGGATCGGTGGATGCCTGCATGATGGCTTGCATCACATTGTGTTGTAATTGATCAATTAAGGTTAAAAAGATAGTTTGAAAAAGTTCATCACTTTTCTTAAAAGATTCATAAAAATAGCGCTCGGTAAGCTTGGCTTGATTGCAAATATCTTTGACCGTAACCGCAAAGAAACCATGTGTACCATAAGCTTCAATGCCCGCTTCAATCAGTTTTTCACGACGTGCTTGTTTACGTTCAGTTAAAGATAAGCCTTTAAATTGACGTTCTTTGGTTTTTGACGTTTTCTTTTGTTTTTCTTGGAGATGGTCGTGTGGTTCAGTCATAAAAGTCGTGTGCCAAATGCAATCAAGGTTTGCCCTATGTTAACAATAATTTGTGCGTAGACCTATGCTGGAAATCGAAGGAGGGTCTTTATTCTGTTGTTGATCTAATATTATATTGACAATGAGTATTGTCAAAATTATATTGGGTGGATGAACTGTACATCATTGCAGTAAAAAAATAACCAATCTGTTTGGCTTGATGATGCAGAAAGAATTGAATAAGGATGAGTCATGAAAAATTTTAAAAATAAAGTTGCAGCAATTACAGGTGCAGGTTCGGGCATTGGACAGCAATTGGCTGTTCTTTTGGCGAAACAAGGGTGTCATTTGTCATTGAGTGATGTTAATGCACAAGGTTTAGCACAAACCGTTGAATTGCTAGAAAAAAGTAATGTTCGTGTCACAACGCAAAAGTTAGATGTTGCCGACCGTGATGCAATGAAGCTTTGGGCTGCTGATACGGTACAGAATCATGGTTCAGTCAACATGATTTTTAACAATGCGGGGGTCGCACTGGGTTCAACCGTTGAAGGGGCTTCTTATGAAGAACTTGAGTGGATTGTGAATATTAACTTTTGGGGTGTGGTTTATGGCACCAAAGAGTTTTTACCGCTGATCAAGAAATCGGGTGAAGGGCATGTGATTAATATTTCCAGTCTTTTTGGTTTAACGGCGCAACCGACGCAGTCTGCCTATAATGCGACCAAGTTTGCGGTGCGTGGTTTTACTGAATCATTACGTCAAGAACTGGATATTGAAAATTGTGGCGTGAGCGCATTATGCGTACATCCGGGAGGCATTCGGACCAATATTGCCAATGCCGCAAAAATGAATGACAGCTTAAAAGCACTCGGGATGAATCCTGAAAAATCGGCAAAGACCTTCAATAAATTATTGCGTTGTCCACCTGAAGAAGCAGCGCGTCAAATTTTGGAGGCTGTACAAAAAGATAAGCGCCGTTTATTGATTGGTAACGATGCAAAAACCTTAGATTTAATTCAACGTGTTTTACCAACCGGTTATCAAAAAGTAACCGCGATGGCGACGACATGGAGTAAGCGTTTTAAATAAAAAAATCGCTTCGAAAACCCGCAATATTGATCTGACCTTCGAAAGTTGGATGGTTTGATTCAGCGGCTTTTAAGGACTGAGTTCTGTACTCTACAGGGCTCAGTCCTTTTAATTTAGCCTTGATTTGTTTTGCCTTACTGAGTTTAAGTATCGCAAGTTAGTCATTTTGGTTATGGCCTGCAAGTGTGTCGCTCGGTCTAGGTTTGGGCATGTTGCACATTGTCAACTTTATGTCTTTTGCCAAAGTGGGGGAGCAAACTTAGATGAGAGAGATTTCACCTTTTTTACAAGAAGATTCTTCAATCACACAATCACACAATCACACAATCACACAATCACACAATCACACAATCACACAATCACACAATTACACAATTACAGAGGCAAGAGCCATGAGCCTAACTCAAGCAGAGGCGCAACCAGTCACTGTGGCAAGTGCGGCAAATAAAGTCACTGGCTCAAAACCGACACCTTTATCGCCTAAGCCCAATTCACCTTCTTGTGCAGACCCCCAACGCACCGATAAACCATCTGCTAGAAAATAGGCATCAAATAAACCTTTTTCAGCGGTTTGCGCCAGTTCGATGGCATAATCTAGACTTAAATGATCCTGCGGACGTGACTCCGGATGACGCCAACCTGCGGCATGTTGTGAGGTGGTTGGAATGAAGGCACCCAGTTTAATTTGACGTTTTGACATTGTTCTATCCTATTGATTGTATTTTTCTCAATAGTGCATATTCAATATCTATGCCAGATAAAAAAATTAATTAAAACAATAGTATAAAATACATAATATTTTTAGGTGTTTAAAAATAAACAGCAAAAATGGGCGATTGTTGAGAATCAAACAGCATAAAAAATACTGATGTTATCTCAAACATGATCTCAATCAGATTGATCTCGGCGTTAAATCAAAGCTTGAATGGTTTTTCTTTTCCAGACCAATTGATAATACAGACCTTGCAGAATACATAAGCAGACAAATGCCAAAGCATAAGCATACCAAATGCCTTGTAATCCCCACCATTGACTAAATAAATAGGCACATGGCACTTCAATGGCAATAATAGCGAAGATGTTAATGATCATGGGTACAGTGACCGTCCCGCTGGCACGCATGATTGAGGCAAAAATTGAACTGGCACCAAAGAATAGAATTGACCACAACACGATAAATAATAACTGTTGCCCCAGCGCCACGACATTAGGGTCGGTAATGAACAAGGCCATTAAATATTTGGAGAATAGATAAGCTAAAGTGACCAAAGTGCCCGTAACCAAAATATTCATACTCAGTGCGGTACGCGTCACTTGCGCGAGTAAGTCCGATTTTCCTGCGCCAATGGCTTGCGCTGCAAAAATTGAAGCCGCAATGGAAATAGACAGGGCAGGGAATTGAATATAATTCAACACCTGATTGACGGCACCATAAGCTGCTGTTGCATTTGAACCATAATGATTGACTAAGCCGACAATCACCAAACCTGCAACGGATGTCGTTACCATTTGGATGCCTGTTGGAATTCCTAAACGCAGCACGATTTTACTCAGTTCGGGATGATGGCGAATATGACTCAATAGCAGACGGTCTGGTTTGAGTGGGTGATCTTTTTTATTTAAGTACACAAACAAAAAAATCAATACGGCAAAATAGCCAACAATGGTGGCAATAGCAGGGGCAATAATGCCCATTTTCGGGAAACCAAAATAACCTGCAATCAGCACAGGGGTAATTAATAAACCAATTAAAATGGTCATTCCTGAGACAATCAACGGTGTGGTGCTGTCACCAACACCGCGTAAAATAGAGGTGTAAATAATATAGAGAAACAGCAGTGGGCTTCCTGCCAGCATCCACTGCACATAGGGCAAGGACAGATGCATCACATCTGGGTCTGTGCCTAAAGCCAGTAGTATATGTTTGGCAAACACTACACCTAATAACGCAATCACACTGCCGCCAATTAAAGTCATAAACAGCGTTGAACCAACGACACAGCGGACTTTTTCAATATTTTGTGCGCCCCACGCTTGTCCGACCAAGACCGTTGCACCTGCGGAAAGTCCAATCACAAAAGCCATCAGAAAAAATAAAATGGGGAAGAATACCGCCACGGCAGCAATCGCATTGACCCCCATCATTTGTCCGACAAAAATGGTATTAATAGTCCCTGACAGGTTTTGCAGAATATTAGTCGCAATCAAGGGCATGAGAAAAATAAAAAATGTTTTCCATAAATTGTGTTGATTAACCATCGGCTGGTTTTTAGGCATTGAACGTCCTGTAAATATATTTTTATCATTTTGCAGATTTAAACTTACACTACCTGAGTTGGTTAAAAAAAGCCTTAGCTTTTAGGTAACTAAGGCGAAATTTTATCAGCTAATAATGCATTTAAACTGCTGACAAAATGGTAGCGGCACGTTCAAGCGTTTCATCTTTTTTAGCAAAACAAAAACGGATTAAACGTAAATTTTCGGGCGCTTGTTGATAAAAAACCGAAATTGGAATGGCGACAATGCCATGCTGTTCGGCCAGAAAGGTACACATCTCCACATCATTTAAATCGGGGCGAATCGCACTGTAATTTAAGTTCTGAAAATAGGTGCCTTGCGATGGGGTAAATTGAAAGCGTGAATTTTTCAATCCTGAATTAAACAGATCGCGTTTTTGCTGATAAAAGCTTGCCAATTCTTCAATATGTTCAGTATGTTGCTGCATAAAAGTTGCTAGTGCCATTTGCACAGGCGTGACAGCGCAGAAACTGGCAAATTGATAAACCTGTCTGAACATTTTCGTCAGTTCAGGGGCCGCAATGCAATACCCCGTTTTCCATCCCGTGACATGGAAGGTTTTTCCAAATGAACCGACCACAATACTGCGATCACGCAATTCAGCAAAAGACAGCGCTGAATAGTGTTTTTGACCATCGTAAATCAGATGTTCATAGACTTCATCGGACAGCAACACAATGTTTTTATCCCCCATCAATTCAATTAAATTTAACCAGTCTTGATGTGACCAAATTGCACCCGTTGGGTTATGCGGAGTATTGATAATGATCATTCGGGTTTTGTCATTGATGGCATCTTTCACTTGATTCCAGTCCACCGAAAAATCTGCTGAACTTAAGGCAATATGAACGGCTTTTCCACCGACCAGTTGTACACTCGGCGCATAACTGTCATAACTGGGATCAAAAATAATCACTTCATCATCGGTAGCAATAAGTGCTTGAATGGCCGCAAAAATAGCAATGGTTGCCCCAGAACTAATGGTAATTTCAGTCAAGGGGTCAAGGATGAGTTGATCGCGTTTTAAAAATTGTTGTGCCAATTGTTCACGGAGCGAAATGAGTCCATCACCCGAAGCATATTGATTAAATCCGTCTAAAGTTGCTTGGCTGAGGGCTTCAAGTAGTGCAGGCGGAGCAGCAAAGTCTGGAAAACCTTGCGATAGATTTAAGGCATTTAAGCGCTGTGCCATGGCGGTCATCACGCTAAAAATGGTGACCCCTTGTGCAGGTAGTTTGGAATGGAGATGAAGCATGATCCGAACTCTTTTAATATATTTTGATCATTTTTGAGTGTACCAGTAACCTCACAGGAGCAAAATAAGCCTGTAAATTTAATCGCTTAATTTTAAAATAGATGTATAAATTTAACCGAATTTCTGTTTTTGCTAAAATTAATCAAAAATTAACTAGACTAAAAAAACAACATTTTCTAGAATGCAGCCACTAATTAAAATAATACCCCTACAACAATAAATTATTATGCTAAAAACAATCCATGCTGTTATGGACGCTATGGGCTTAAGTTTGCAAAAGCGCGCCCTGCATATCCATTTTTCCAATGAATTACTCAATCCTCAAGTCTTGATTCAAAGAATTGAAGGATATCATCGTATCAATCAGGGGCTTAAAGCTGAACTGATTTGCTTATCGAGTAATGCATACATTCCACTGAAACAATTTATTGGCGCCCAAGTGGCCGTCGATCAAATCACGGATTTAGGGGAACTGTACCGAATTACAGGCATCATTACGGGGGCGAGCCAAGGGCAAAGTGATGGTGCATTAACTTTATACAAATTGACCCTTGAAGATGCCACCACACTTTGGCACAAACGCCGTAATAGTCGCGTATTTATGAACAAAACTGTGCCTGAAATTAGTGAAATCTTATTTAAAGAATGGCAAAGTAAGAGTGCATTATTTGCAGCAAGCCTAAGTTTAAACGCGCAGGGCTTAAACCAAGAATATGACGTGCGTCCTTTTGTGATGCAAGCCAATGAAACTGATTATGAGTTTTTAACACGACTCTGGCGCAGTGAAGGTATCAATTGGTTAATTGATGAAGCTGAGCATATGGTGCTGACTTCAGCGGCAGCGATTCAAGCACAAAAATTACGTTTAATTGATAATCATCAACCATATAGTGCTTTAAGCCGAAGATGTATTCGTTTTCATCGCAGTCATGCCACCGAACATTTAGATAGCATCACCCATTTTAGTGCTGAACGTTATTTACAAGCAACGGCTATACAGACACAGCGTTGGCAAGCCAATCGCTTATCTCAAGATCAAAGCAATAGTCTACTGACTCAGCATCAGCATAGTGATGTACAAGACAATGAAAGCTTAAGTTTGGAACAGGCTTGGAGCCTCAGCCCCGCGTGGACAGCTGATTTAACAGGGGCAGATCAAAGCACAGCTTCAGGCAGTCAGCAATTAGATAAACTTAGTCAAAAACTGTCGCAATATCAGAACTTACAATCCAAATATTTTACTGCCAAGAGCAGTGTACGTGATGCACAAGTGGGTTATTGGTTTGAATTAATCGATCATCCTGAAATTGATTCACATTCAGGTTCAGACAAAGAGTTTCTGATTTTAGGCAAAACTTTTTATCACCAAAACAATTTGCCCAAAGATATTTTACCGCAATTCGATCATCTATTAAGTTTAAGTCATTGGCAGCATCAAGGGGATGAACGACAAGCCAATGAGCTGTATGTGGTGCGCCGTACGATTCCCGTTGTGCCTGAATATCATCCTTTACAGCATCGCCCAGCAGCCTATCCACAACGTGCCAAGGTGGTTGGGCCTGAAGGTGAAACGATTTATGTCGATGCTTGGGGACGGATTAAAGTTCGCTTTATGTTTACTCGTACCAATGACCATGCACATGATGGCGGTGCGGGAAGCAATGACAATGATGCCGATTCTGCTTGGGTGGATGTGTTGACCCCTTGGGCAGGTGAAGGCTATGGGGCGAGATTTCATCCACGTATTGGTGAAATTGTAGTGATTGATTTCTTTGAAGGCGATGTTGATCGTCCCTTTGTGGTGGGGCGTATTCATGAAGCTGAGCGCCATCAGACCATGTTTGATATCAAAGGACAGTTACCCGATACCAAAAAACTCAGTGGCATTCGTTCACAAGAGGTTCGTGGTTCGGGGTTTAACCAGCTACGTTTTGATGATACGACGGGACAAATCAGTACTCAATTACAGAGCAGTCATGGTGCGAGTCAGCTTAATTTGGGTCATTTAAGTCATCCAAAAGCCGCTGAGACCAGTACGGGGCGAGGCGAAGGCTTTGAACTCAGAACCGATCAATGGGGAGCTGTTCGGGCGGGCAAAGGGATGCTAATTAGCACCTATGCTCAGGAACAAGCCATTGCAGATCATTTGGATGCAGCGCAAGCACAGTCTTTACTCATCCAAGGTCACGAAAGCATGAAAATGCTCAGTGACATTGCCGTTAAACAGCAAACCGATGCACTCAATGTGATTGGTCGCTTACCGAAATTGATTCAATCTTTGGAACTCAAAAGTACCAGTCAAGCCTTGAATACCACACTTGATTTATTTAAACAGAGTGTCAGTCGTGATCCACTGAATGCTTTAAAAGATTGTGGTGGTTTTATTCAGGATATAGGGCAGTTTGCTGAACATAGCAAAGGCGTTGTTGATGAATTTAATCATTTCTTCACCGATACAAAAGAAGCAGTCGAAAACTTAAAAGAATTTATTGAAAATGTCGAAAAACATGGTTCTGACCTGATCAAAGGCAAGCTTGCGAGTATTAAAGAGAATATTGAATCGAATCCTTTCGGCAGTTTACAAGACGTGAGCAAAGTGTTGGCAAATGTTGATATCCAAGATTTTGACATTATGAGTACTTGCGGCACGTTCAGTAAGGGCAACAAATTAGACATCACACCAAATAAGGCATTCAGTTCATTACAAGGCTTTATGGAGGATTATACCCAAGGTTTAGAAAGTAGTCGTGATACTGGAAAACAGCAACAAGGAAAATTGTTTAGACAAGCATTGATGTTATTGGCTTCACCGAATGGTATTGCTTTAACCACACCTGAAGACATTATTTTACAAGCGTCTCAGGATGTTGCGACGAGTGCACAAGGTTCAATTAACTTAAGTGCACAGAAAAATATTGTGGCACATGCTCATGAGAAAATTAGTTTATTTGCAGCACAAAAAGGACTCCGAGCCTTTGCTGCGAAAGGCAAGGTCGAAATTCAAGCTCAGGATGATGCTATTGAAGCTATTGCACGTAAAGTCATAAAGCTGATTTCAACTGAAGAAAAAATTGAGATAACCAGTCCAAAAGAAATTGTACTGACTGCTGGGGGTTCACAGTTAAAGATTAATGGTGATGGGATTTTTACCACGACTGGTGGCAAGTTTGAGAGTAAAGCAGGGCAGCATTTATTTACTAGTGGGGCAACTGTAAATGCGCAGTTACCGAAAATGCCGGAGAGCGGTATATTTAGTCGGAGATTTGATTTTGGTGATATTTTTAATTTAGAAAATTTGAAAGATGAAATTAGATTTAAAGTCATAAACAAAACAAAAAATACTGAATATATTGGAATATTGGATGAAATGGGGCGGACACCAAGGATATTTAGTGATTCATCAGATAATGTTGAAATTCAATTTATTAGTAATAGTGATGATGAAAGTATTATACCTACAAAGGAATTAGACGAAGATCTTTATAATCATGATACTGGGGATTTAGTAGATGATGGGATTCATAGTCAGCTTGAAGAAGCTTCAGACGATGAATATAAAGATGACTTAGAAGATGATTTTAATAAATTTGGAGTATAAGAGAGATGAAACGAATTCTAATATTGGTGCTGAACACATTTATTTCAATCCAAGCTTTTGCTGAAGAAAATGCTTGTGAAAAAATTTGGGATATCTTCAAAAATAAGAATGAAAGTATCAAAATTGATAAAAGTAATGTCCCATGTAAACAAATTTGGGAAGATGCCAATAAAGCAAAACTTGTAAAGACTGTGGGCTTAAATCCAAAGGATGCTCAATGGATGTCAATAGGAGAATGCCAAGTTATTGAAGTAAATAAAAATAAATACCAAGTTTATTATGCTTATCTAAAAAATGACCATAGTGACATAAGAATAATTAATGACACTAATGGTAATTATTTTTCATATTTTAGAAATTTAGGCCACTATGATATGTTTGAAGATAAGTTTTCTCCAACAAAAAAAGCAAATAAAAATGGTGTGGAGTTAAGTTGCCCAGGATTGGGTGATTTTGAGAAATTAAAACCTATTTTAAGCTCATATATCAATAATAAAAAAATTGATATTAAGCGATTTAGTTTTGAGGACTTAAATAAATGAAAAATGGTAAATCTATAAATCAAAAATCTTATCCATTAACGCGATATGGATTTATTTGTGCCGTTTCAAGAAAAGAATCTTCATCAGATTTAAGTTTACCTTTAAATGCATCTGTAAACATTGACGTAAGCAAAATAAAAAACTCTCTGGGTTATATTGGTTTTTTTCAGTTTGGTGAAGCTGCACTTATAGATCTCGGCTATTATAAGCATTGGGATAATAATTCTGATAAAACCAAAGCAAATGATTGGACTGGGAGTTGGGTTGGACACAATGGTGTTAATTCTTTATCAGATTTTTTGAAATCCCCAGCTAAGCAAATTCAAATCATTGGAGAATGGATAGATCTTCTTTGCAAACGACTAAGAAATAGAAGCTTTAATGAATACTATGGAAAAATAGTAAATGGAATTGAAATTACTGAATCAGGTGCTATAGCAGGGGCTCATTTAGTTGGTGAAGGAGGATTGGGTTCTTTTTTAGGTGTGCCAGGTTTTAAGGGAAACTATAAAGAATCAGATGGGAATAAAGTTCATATTAGTAAATATATTGATATGTTCAACCATTATGATTTAGAAAGCTGTTGTAGTAGGAAAATATATATATCCTTAAAAAATCAAATAGGACAAATAGCAAAAAATAAAAAAGTAACTATTGAATCTGAATATAGTGGTAAGTTTAAACAATCTAAATTTATTGTAAATGCAGAGTCAGACGAGCAAGGACTATTACCTGTTATTATTAGACATCCAGGCAGTAAAATTGTCATTAAAGCAGATGGTAAGCAATCGACTGTTATCATACAAGCTACTGATAAAAAGCAATCTATTGAATTAAGTGTAAGTGAAAATATTAAAGTTCAATCTGTCTTACAAAAAACTGCTGAACCAGAATCAAAACAAGAAAAAGTTGTCGTTGTTGAACAGAAAACGAGTGATTCTAAGAAAGATGAGGTGAAAACAGAGGCTTCTAAAGATATAAAATTTGATATATCCATAATAGAAAGTGACACAAATAGAAAAATAACGAACATGAAGTTTTTTGTAAGATATAAAGATAAAATCAAAGAACATACTTCTGATGGTTCAGGAATAAAAACAGGTCTCATTGCTGAAGAGGGTGAGAGTTTAGATATATTAGTAAATGGGAGTAAAGGTCATCAGAAATTAAAAACAATATCTGTAACTAAAGGAGTAGAAAATAGCTGTATATCAGTCCCATTAGGGCTTGTCAGCGTAAAATTGAAGATACATGATAGTAATGGTAAGATTTTAAAAAATAATAAGTTTTTTGTCTCATATAGAGGTAGAGAAATAGAAAAAACAACAGATGATAATGGCTTTATTCAATTAAAAATGTTAAATGCATTTATTTATAAGTTATTACTTTTAAATAAAAAACCTATTTTAACATTAAGAAATGATCCGAGTATCTCAGTTATCAATGTGAACTTAAATCCTGCTGCCACAACAATACAGATGCCTCCAGTGGCTTCAAATACTCCAAGTAAGACAGTACCAGTAAAAACAGCACCAGCAAAAGAAACACCAGCTAATAATGAAGAGAGCTTTGTTGATTACTTAATTGATTTTATTCCTTCACTTGGAAAAACAGAGAATGTTCATACAGAGAAAAATGGTAATCCATTAACAAAGCAATATGGTAGTGATGTTTCATTCACTATAAAAACAATAAATAAAGGAACGGGTAAGGAAGAGAATCTTTCCTACTCGATTAATTACAATGGAGCAAAAAGAACGCACTATACAGGACAAGATGGGGTTGGATTAAAAAAACATAGAGGAGAGGATGGGAAAAAAATAGAAATTATTGTAGATCTAAATGGAAAAGATCAAGTTCTCTATATTGCAACTCTAAAAAACCCTATGCCAGTTATTGAAATAAGAATAGATAAGCCAAAAGATGATGGATTATATTTATTCCCGCTAAAAGTGCGGACAAATTCTTATAAAAAAGGCTTTGCTCGATTTGGTTCTAATCGAAGTGGAGGAAAACGTAAACATGCTGGATGTGATCTTTATGCTTCAGCAGGGACAGAAATTAGAGCGATGGCTGATGGTGTGGTAAGAAGTATTTATTACTTTTATGATAATACTGATGCCATTGAGATTACTCATCAAAAGCATATTATACGTTATGGTGAAGTTAGAAAAGGTAAAGCCTTAGTAAAAGCAGGGGATAAAGTCGTGAAAGGGCAAGTAATAGCTCATGTTGGTAGCTTAACAACTAAGGGTATTCCAAGTATGATGTTGCATTTGGAAATGTACTCAAACCCAAGTAATAAAGGCACTTTAAGCGGCACAAGTGTCTATAAACGGCGTTCGGATTTAGTTGATCCAACACCAATTTTAGATAGCGCATCATTATGAGCACTCTTTCATGAAGAATATTTATATCTTAATTTTTATAAGTACTTTAATTGCATGTAGTAGTAAAAGCCAGGATAAAACACAAGGTAGTTCAAATAACGAACAAACTGTAATAAATACCGAAGCGCAAGAGCAACAACCTATTGATACAAGTGAAGCTTTAGCGGTAAGTGAACCAAAAGAAGCTGTAGATAAGGCAGTTGCAACGAAAGAAAGTGATCAAGCAGTTCAAATCTCTTGTTCAAATCAAAATATTAAAGAATGGTATGGTTTCAATGAGGTATTTGAGGAACCGAAATGCCAAAAAGTGAATAAATTGAGTCTAATATCTTACAAATGTGAAGTTTCAAAAAATGCTTTTGGTGCAGATAATGATGCAATTTTATTGGAAAATAATGAGCAAAGAGTTTTTGCTTATTCTAGTTTGAAAGACTGTAAAGAAGCACTTGAAATACGAAACTCTAATGCACCCTAAGAAAAAGCTGACGAAAGTCAGCTTTTTATATTTCAACCTTTCAAAATTTCTTCTAATAATTCTTCACTTGGTGCAAAATAATACGCTCCATCCATTGGGGTGACAAAATGAAGCAGTCGGTCATGAATACCATCACCACTGGTTCCAAACATACGGAATAACATTGCATCAATAATGCCTAAATTTTGGGTGTAAGCAATAAAAAATAAACCTTGATCACCTTTACCATCACCATAAGGCAGTGAATGACGAAGAATTTCCATTTCTTCTCCCTCAGCATCTTCAACCACTGTACGGGCAACATGAGAGTTTTCAGGTTTGACCTCATCATCAAGTTCGATAGACTCTAATTTAGTACGACCAATCACTTGTTCTTGTGTATCAACTTTGAGTTGTTTCCATTTTTCTAAGTTATGTGCATAACGTTGCGCAAATACAAATGACCCATCAGAAAAAACACCATGATCTTCACCCAGTAAAGCAACTTCAGCACGATCATCTGGGAATTGAGGGTTTTCAGTACCATCAATAAAACCCGTCAAGTCACGACCATCAAAATTGCGGAAGCAAACGCGTTCCTCCAGTACGTCAACCTTGTCCGTAATCCCTTCAAAAAAAGCTTGGCTCAGTGCAAAACAGATATCTGTACGCTGCGCTGCAATATGAATGAGCACATCGGCAGGTTTTACAGGCATTTCAAAAGAACCATGAATGGATGCTAATGGTTTAAAACCTTCAGGTGCTTGTTGATAAATTTGTGCCCAAAGCTCAGGACCAAAAGCAATGGCTATTTTAATTTGTGCATGAGGATGTTGCGTGATTAAACGATCACGTGTTGATAATAAAGCTTCAATTTTTTCTTTTAATTCTTGAATGCTTAAGTCTTTTAAACGCAGAACAATAAATCGAGCATGATCTGAAGGTAAGGGCAAAATTACAGATTGGGCGGTCATTTATGGCTCCTAAAATTTTTATAAGATACGTGGCTAGCTTTTATTGTGCCTGATCATCAAGAGAGTGAATAGCCTAAAATTCTATTTTAGTGGGTGGGAATTTGCGCATTTAAAAGATGAAACATCATATAGTTTGAAGGTCTTTCTCTTACGCTGTTGAATATGTCTTACCAAGTTTGGCTGGCTTATATGCTGGCGTGTTGGATGATTAGCATTTCACCCGGCGCAGGTGCAATTGCATCTATGTCGAGTGGTTTAAATTATGGATTTCGACGTGGTTATTGGAATGCTTTAGGTTTGCAATTGGCCTTATTGCTACAAATCGGCATTGTCGCGACTGGGGTTGGGGTATTATTTGCCACAAGCCCTTGGGCTTTCATGTTGGTAAAATGGTTTGGTGTGTTGTATTTGCTGTATTTGGCTTTTTTACAGTGGACAGCGCCGATGCAATCTCTGGATATTCAAACCGAGCAACCCAATAAGTCTATTTCTCAATTGGTTTTGGCTGGTTTTTGGGTCAATTTAAGTAATCCAAAAGCGATTGTCTTTTTACTGGCTGTGTTACCGCAGTTTTTGGATTTGTCCAAACCGCAGTGGATTCAGTATCTGATTATGGCTGTGACCATGATCAGCATTGATCTGATTGTCATGGCTGGATATACCGGTTTAGCTGCGAAGCTACTTCGATTATTAACTTCGCCAAAGCAGCAAAAATATATGAATCGGACTTTTGCTATATTGTTTAGTTGTGCAGCGTTGTTCTTAAGTATGCTGCATCAATAATTAAACTTTCTAAAAGCTTTCCTTTAAAACAAAAAAGCATGCTCCACCAGAGTCATCTGGATTGAAGCATTGTTTTTTTGTTGCGGAACAGGAGCTAAAAAATATGATTCAAGCGATCTTTTTAATTTTCTGAAAAATAAAAATCCCAGTAAATAGAATAGCCATGGTGAGAACAATACTTAAACCCGTGGAAATATTTAAACCAGCACTTGACCATAAACCAACCGTCACCCCAATTTGCGCCATCACAAAAGCCCAAATCACCATCTGTTTGGGGGAGTGTGCCAGTAAACGTGCCGTTAAGGCGGGAATAACCAGCAGGGCACCCATCAATAATGAACCAACGGCACGTAAAGCCAATACAGTAAACAATGCCAACAGCAACATAAACACCAAGCGTTGCCATTGCGCATTTACCCCTTCGCTTACCGCTATATCAGGATCAATGGCAATTTGAATTTGCGCTTGCCAGTTTTTATAGAGCACAGCTAACGCAGCCATAATCACTAAGGCAAACATGGGCAAGTCTGACCATGAAATTTGTAGTAAATCGCCAAATAAGTAGCTGAGTAATTCAGGTCTCAAGCTTGGAATATGTTGAATAAACAATAAACCTGAGCAAAGTAGGGTAGCTGAACAGAGCGCAAGCAAAGCATCATTCGGGAGGCGAGGGTCATGGAGTACCCATAAAATCGCCACCAATAAAAAGGCTAAAAAAGTCACACCCAGCCAAAGCGGTAAACTTAAAGCCCCTGCAATGGCTACACCAAGTAAAGTTCCATGCGCCATGGTGTCAGCAAAAAAAGACATACGTCGCCATAACATTAAGCAACCCAGTGGTGCAGTGAGAAACACCAATAAAGTGCCCATTGTCCATGCAGGTAACAAGAGTTGTAACCATTCCATCATGGCTTAGGCTTCCGGTTCAGGGTGAATGTGTGGTCGTGAATCATGTTGACATGGAACGGCACTATCACCATGTCCACAATGGTCATGATGATGTTGATAGAACACCCGATTGGTGCCAAAAATAGCTTGATATTCTGGGTGTTGTTGTACGTTTTCAGGTAAGCCGCTACAGCAAATATGCTTATTTAAACAGACCACTCGATGGGTTCCTTGCATCACCCATTGCAGATCATGTGAAACCATGAGTACAGCACAGCCATATTTTTGTGGCAGGCTGCGTACATAATCATACAATTCGGCTTCAGATTGAATATCCAAACCTTGCATCGGTTCATCAAGCACTAAAATGTGGGGTTGACGCAGTAAAGCACGTGCCAATAACACCCGTTGTCGCTCGCCACCAGACAATTGTTGTACTTTGGAATTCTGTAATTGAGTAATGCCCGTATCACGAATAATTTCTGCTTTTTTCAGAGCATCACATTTTTCTAGAGCCAATAAATCCTGTACGCGCAACGGTAAGCTATGCGATGGATTAAACTTTTGTGGCACATAAGAAAATTTTAACTTTTGCTGGCTCAAAACTTTGCCTGAATTGGCTTTTACAATGCCTAACAGGACTTTAATTAAGGTCGATTTCCCTGCGCCATTGGGACCAATTAGCGTGACAATTTCTTGCTCATGTAGCGTAAAATCGACATTTTTTAAAATGTCGATTTCATCAATCCGCACACTGATTTTATCTAAGGTAATCAGCGTATTCGCTGTGACTATTTGCTGCAACACTGCTGACATATCCCAGAAATTTCAATAATACTGTGATGTGCAGTAAATTGATCAGATGCTGAAAGCTCATCTAATTGTTTAAGTAAACCTTGTGCAGATGCTTCTTTAACATTTTTGCATTCTGTACAAATTAAAAATGCAGCCTGATGCCCTTCACGCGGATGGCAACACGGAATATAAGCATTAATTGAAGTTAAACGATGAATTAAACCTTTTTCTAATAAAAAGTCTAAAGTACGATATACCGTGGGTGGAGCAGCAGGGCGATCAGATTCACTTTTTATTTTTGCCAACAAGTCGTATGCACCCATTGGTCCTGTCGCATTTAAAATCAGTTCGAGGACTTCTTTACGTAAGGGCGTTAAGCGTGCACCAACAATTGCACAGAGGTTTTCTGCTTCAGCAAGACGTGTTTCGACATTATGATGGTCATGTACGCCATGTAATGCATTGTGATGTTCATGTGAACATAAGCTCATAGCAAAACCTCAAGAGCGAAATTGATAAAAACAAAATGACATGAAATCTTAACATGAAGCGCTAGCTGTTTCGATTAGACGTATGTATTTCTGCCTATTTGTTATATTATAACACCTAATGAATATTTGGTGATCTTCTTCATGTCCCGTTTTTTTGCATTTTGTACACTGGCTTTATTGAGTACCTTAGGCTGGTCACACAGTTTAGTGGTTTCGACGCATCCGATTTATTTGATTGCGCAAGAAATCACGCAAGGTATTGAAAAACCTGTACTGTTGTTGGAAAACCAAACTGGACATGATGTGACTTTAACACCTGCTCATCGCAAGGCAATTCAAGATGCCTCTTTGGTGATTTGGTTGGGTAAGGCCCATGAAGCACCGCTAGATAAGTTATTATCAGATAATCCTAAAGCGATTTCTATTTTAGCTTCAGACATTGTTCAAACGCTACCGCAGCGTAATACCCGTGGTGTTGCTTTAAACAATACTGTCGACACCCATGTTTGGCTTGATCCAAATAATGCAGTACGGATTGGTTTTTTTATTGCGGCATTGCGTTCACAGCAAGTTCCTGAACAAAAAGAGGCGTATTGGGCGAATGCAAAACGTTTTGCCCAAGAAATGTTAATAACGGCACAACAATATAATAGCAACTCATCTTTGAAGACTTACTGGTCATATCATGATGCTTATCAATATTTAGAGCGCGCCTTAAATTTAAAATTTGCTGGAGCGTTGACTGATGATCCTCATGTTGCACCGACCCTTGCACAAATTAAATACCTAAATGACAGTCGTCCAAATCGAAATATGTGCCTCTTGGCAGAGGGACATGCCAGTAAAAATCAGTATCAGAAGCTAAATCCCATTACCTTTCAAGCGGTCGATGAAAGTATGAGCGGGGCAGGGGATTTTGTGCTGGCATGGAAAGCATTGGCTTCGAAAACCTCTAACTGTGTGCAAAATGCACGAAAGTAAGGTAAAAAATAAACAAAAATTGAATGTAGTAAAGCAGGCTGAACTTCGAAAAAAACACGACTAAGGTCGGGAAAAGATTGCATGTTCAGGGGTGTAACTCTATAATGCCTGCGATTAAAAACGATCATCAGCTAGACTTGTCAAGCATGAATGCTGTGAGTGAATAAATAATGAGCCGAACTAGTCGCATGGTTGACCGACGATTAGCGAAAGCTTTAGTCATTTTACAAGCAGGCATGATCCCTGTTTCAGCCTTGATAGCGTGGGTCTTGAAAGACTCAACTGCAGCTTTAAGCGCCGCACTTGGTGCGTTGGTTTGTTGGCTTGCCAGTTGTTATTTTTCTTGGCAATCGTTTCGAGCCGCAGGTGCGCGAGCCTCAAAACAAGTTCTTTCGAACATGTATCGGGGGTTAATGGGCAAGTTTGCAATTGTGATTGTTGGTTTCATTTTAATTTTAAACACTGTTAAACCGTTGTCAGCGGCGGCATTGTTTTGTGGTTTTATTCTCGTTCAAGCCATGTCGTGGGTCGCGCCATTTTGGGTGTCACGGCAACAAAAACGAGTATAGGCGCAACAAAAAATTGAAAAGTTTTTTAGGAGATGAACGAGATATCAAGCAGCACGCGATGTTCGTTCACTCTATTTAGTATTTGACATTGACCAGGTGTGATTTATGGCTGCTGAAGAACATGCCCTTACTTCGACCGAGTATATCAAGCATCACTTGACCAATTTGACCTATGGCAAAATGCCAGATGGTTCATGGAAGTTGGCTGAGACTGCTGATGATGCTCAACAGATGGGGTTCACTGCTATTCATTTGGATTCAATGGGTTGGTCAATCACCCTTGGTGTGATTTTCTGTTTGTTGTTCTGGTGTGTAGCGAAAGCTGCTAACTCTGGTGTTCCAACCAAGTTCCAGTCTGCAATCGAAATGATTATCGAGTTTGTTGACTCAAGTGTCCGTGACACATTCCATGGCAAATCACGCTTAATTGCACCACTTGCACTGACCATTTTCGTGTGGATTTTCCTCATGAACACAATGGACTTAATTCCTGTTGACTTTATCCCGTATACGGCTCAACTGATTGGTGCAAATGTATTTGGTATGGATCCTCACCACGTTTACTTCAAAATCGTTCCATCTACTGATCCAAACATTACCCTAGGTATGTCTTTGTCAGTTTTTGTTCTGATCTTGTTCTATAGTATTCGTGAGAAAGGAATCGGCGGTTTCGTCGGTGAATTGGCACTCAACCCATTTAACCCAAGTAACCCAGTTGCAAAAGCGTTGCTTATTCCAGTAAACCTTATTTTGGAATTAGTAACATTCCTTGCACGTCCAGTTTCATTGGCTCTTCGACTTTTCGGTAACATGTATGCAGGTGAGTTAATCTTCATCTTGATCGCATTATTACCGTTCTGGATCCAATGGGCGTTGTCTGTGCCTTGGGCGATCTTCCACATTCTTGTTATTACGCTACAAGCATTCATTTTCATGATGTTGACTATCGTATACTTGAGCATGGCAAGCGAAAAACATTAATGGTATTGCCTAACTATCACGAGATGGTTAGGTACAGTTTTTTAACTTAATTTGGTATAAACCTAACCTCTGAGGAATTATCATGGAACTCACTTTAGGTCTAGTTGCAATTGCATCTGCTATCTTGATCGCTTTTGGTGCTTTAGGTACTGCGATTGGTTTTGGTCTTTTAGGCGGCCGTTTCCTTGAAGCTGTTGCTCGTCAACCAGAATTGGCTCCACAACTTCAAACTCGTATGTTCTTAATCGCAGGTCTTCTTGATGCTGTGCCTATGATCGGTGTTGGTATTGGCTTGTTCTTCATCTTTGCTAATCCATTTGTAGGTTAATTGGCTTAATTCCTAAATTAAACTATTGAGGAATAGCAATGAATATTAACCTCACATTGATTGGTCAAGCGATTTCATTTGCGATCTTTGTCGCATTTTGTATGAAATTTGTATGGCCACCACTAATCAATGCGATTAGTGAGCGTCAGCGTCGTATTGCTGACGGCTTAAATGCTGCTGAAAAAGCGAAAGCTGATCTTGCTGATGCGCAAGCACAAGTTAAGCAAGAAATTGATGCAGCAAAAGCACAAGCGGCTCAATTGATCGAACAAGCGAACCGTCGTGGCGCACAATTGATCGAAGAAGCGCGTACCCAAGCATCTGCTGAAGGTGAGCGTATTCGTCAACAGGCGAAAGAAACTGTTGATACTGAAATCAATGCTGCTCGCGAAGAATTGCGTCAACACGTAGCTGCTTTAGCAGTAACTGGCGCAGAAAAAATTCTAAACCAGCAAGTTGACGCAGAAGCTCACAATGCCATGCTAACTCAGCTGGCTGCTAAACTTTAAGCGAGGCGAAATATGGCTGAACTCTTGACGTTGGCACGCCCGTACGCCAAAGCAGCATTTGCTTTCGCTTCTGAGCAAGGTGCAACTGACAATTGGTCGAATGCGTTACAAGTGCTCAGTGCTGCGGTGCAAGACGAAGCATTTTCCGCTTATTTGAATCGCCCTGAGCTTACTCCTGCTGAGCAGGTCAGTATTTTTGCAAAAGTTTTAGGTGAAAACCAAACACAAGCAGTGTCAAACTTTTTGACGCTTCTTGCGGACAATGCGCGTTTAGCGTTGTTACCTGAAATTGAAGCAGAATACGAACTACTCAAATCACAGAATAACAATACTGTGGATGTTGTGATTGAATCAGCATTCCCAATGACTTCTGTACAGGAACAATTATTGACCCATGCGTTAGAGAAAAAGTTTAACGCTGCAGTAAATGTTTCTGTTGAAGTTAACCCAGCGTTAATCGCGGGTGTTGTTATTCGTGCAGGCGACCAAGTGATAGATGACTCTGCGCTTAACAAGCTTGAAAAAATGCGGACTCGTCTTCTTGCATAACTGCTCGAAGAAGACTGAACTAATAAAAGATTGAGGTATAGCGCAATGCAACAACTGAATCCATCCGAGATCAGTGCGCTCATTAAACAGCGTATCGGCGATCTGGACACCAGCGCGACTGCTAAAAACGAAGGGACCATTGTTATGGTTTCCGACGGTATTGTGCGCATTCACGGTCTTGCTGATGCAATGTACGGTGAGATGATCGAATTCGACGGCGGCTTATACGGTATGGCACTGAACCTAGAACAGGATTCAGTGGGCGTCGTTGTTTTAGGTAACTACTTAAGCCTTCAAGAAGGTCAAAAAGCACGTTGCACAGGTCGTGTATTAGAAGTTCCGGTTGGTCCAGAACTTTTAGGCCGTGTAGTAGATGCTTTGGGTAACCCAATTGATGGTAAAGGCCCGATTGATGCAAAACTCACTGATGCTGTTGAAAAAGTAGCACCAGGTGTAATTTGGCGTCAATCAGTGGATCAACCTGTACAAACTGGTTATAAATCAGTAGATACAATGATCCCTGTAGGTCGTGGTCAACGTGAGTTGATCATTGGTGACCGTCAAACTGGTAAAACAGCAATGGCGATCGATGCGATCATCGCTCAGAAAAACTCTGGCATTAAATGTGTATACGTAGCTATTGGTCAAAAACAATCGACTATCGCTAACGTTGTACGCAAGCTAGAAGAAACTGGTGCTATGGCGTATACAACTGTTGTCGCTGCTGGTGCAGCCGATCCAGCAGCAATGCTGTATTTGGCACCATATTCTGGCTGTACAATGGGCGAATACTACCGTGACCGCGGTGAAGATGCGTTGATCATTTATGATGACTTGTCTAAACAAGCTGTTGCGTATCGTCAAATTTCATTGCTTTTACGCCGTCCACCAGGTCGTGAAGCGTATCCAGGTGACGTATTCTATCTTCATTCACGTCTACTTGAACGTGCTTCACGTGTATCTGCTGACTATGTTGAGCAATTCACTAAAGGTGAAGTTAAAGGCCAAACTGGTTCATTAACTGCATTGCCGATTATTGAAACTCAAGCGGGTGACGTATCTGCATTCGTACCGACTAACGTAATTTCGATTACGGATGGTCAGATCTTCTTAGAAACATCATTGTTCAACGCGGGTATTCGTCCTGCTGTGAACGCGGGTATCTCTGTATCTCGTGTTGGTGGTTCTGCGCAAACGAAGATTATCAAAAAATTGTCTGGTGGTATCCGTACTGCTTTGGCGCAATACCGTGAATTGGCAGCATTTGCTCAGTTCGCTTCTGATCTTGATGAAGCAACGCGTAAGCAACTTGAACATGGTCAACGTGTAACTGAATTAATGAAGCAAAAACAATATGCTCCATATTCAATTGCTGACCAAGCTGTTTCAATTTATGCATCAAACGAAGGTTATATGACTGACGTTGAAGTGAAGAAAATTGTAGACTTTGATGCTGCATTAATTTCTTACTTCCGTTCAGAAAATGCTGCGTTGATGCAAAAAATCGATGAGTCTGGTGATTATAACAAAGACATCGAAGCTGCAATTAAAGCAGGTATTGAAAGCTTTAAAGCGACTCAAACTTACTAATTTTAGCAGTTGCTAAAAGCTAGTTAAGTTTGGTTCACGGATCAACCTTCGGAGGCTTGAAAAAGCCTTCGAATACTAGGTTAAGCGTATGGCAAATTTAAAAGAAATTCGCGCCAAAGTAGCCAGTATCAAGAGCACGCAAAAGATTACTCGAGCGATGCAAATGGTGGCTGCTTCTAAAATGCGTCGTGCGCAAGAGCGCATGGCTCAAGGCCGTCCGTATGCCGAAAATATGCACCGTGTAATTGCTCATTTGGTACAAGCGAACCCTGAATACAAACATCGTTATATGGTTGAACGTCCGGTAAAACGCGTTGGCTATATTATTGTTTCTTCAGATCGTGGTTTGGCAGGTGGCTTGAACATTAACTTGTTCAAGAAAGTTGTTAAACACGTACAGCAACAACAAGAGCAGTCAATTGAAGTTCAATTTGCTTTAATTGGTCAAAAAGCGGTTTCGTTTTTTAAAAACTACGGCGGTAAAGTGCTTGGTGCAACGACAAATGTCGGTGATACACCAAGTCTTGAACAGTTATCTGGTTCAGTGCAAATAATGTTGGATGCATTTGATAAAGGCGAGTTAGATCGTATTTATCTTGTATCGAATGGCTTTGTGAATGCCATGACTCAAAATCAAAAGATTGAGCAACTCGTTCCTTTGGCTGCGGCTGAAGAAGGCGATAATTTGAACCGTTCATACGGTTGGGATTACTTATATGAGCCTGAAGCTGAAGAGCTTTTAAATGGCTTATTGGTTCGCTATATCGAGTCTGTGGTGTATCAAGGTGTGATTGAAAATATCGCATGTGAGCAATCTGCACGTATGGTCGCTATGAAAGCAGCGACGGATAATGCGGGTGACATCATTAAGAGCCTACAACTTATTTATAACAAGCTGCGTCAAGCCGCGATTACTCAGGAAATTTCTGAGATCGTTGGTGGTGCCGCTGCCGTTTAACATTATTTTGAATTGAGGAGACAGCAATGAATAGCGGTCGTATCATTCAGATCATCGGCGCGGTTATCGACGTCGAGTTTGAACGTAATAGCGTTCCTAAGATCTATGACGCTCTGCAAGTTGTTGGTACTGAAACTACTTTAGAAGTTCAGCAACAGCTTGGTGATGGCGTAGTTCGTACCATCGCAATGGGATCTACTGAAGGTCTTAAGCGCGGTTTAACCGTTACGAATACTGAAGCACCGATTTCTGTACCAGTAGGTACAGCATGTTTGGGTCGTATCATGGACGTTTTAGGACGCCCTATCGACGAAGCTGGTCCAGTTGCAACTGAAGTGCGTTTGCCGATTCACCGTCAACCACCTTCATATGCAGAACAAGCTGCTTCTACTGATCTTTTAGAAACTGGTATTAAAGTCATTGACTTACTTTGCCCGTTTGCGAAAGGTGGTAAGGTTGGTCTGTTCGGTGGTGCCGGTGTTGGTAAAACTGTAAACATGATGGAATTGATCAACAACATCGCGAAAGCTCACTCAGGTTTATCTGTGTTTGCTGGTGTTGGTGAGCGTACTCGTGAAGGTAATGACTTCTATCACGAAATGAAAGATTCTAACGTTCTAGACAAAGTAGCAATGGTCTACGGTCAGATGAATGAGCCACCGGGTAACCGTTTACGCGTAGCGTTGACTGGTTTGACCATGGCTGAATATTTCCGTGATGAGAAAGACGAAAACGGTAAAGGCCGTGACGTATTGTTGTTCGTTGACAACATTTACCGTTACACATTGGCTGGTACCGAAGTGTCTGCACTTCTAGGTCGTATGCCATCTGCAGTAGGTTATCAGCCTACACTTGCAGAGGAAATGGGTCTTCTTCAAGAGCGTATTACATCAACTAAGTCTGGTTCGATCACTTCGATCCAAGCGGTTTATGTACCTGCCGATGACTTAACAGATCCATCGCCTGCTACAACGTTTGCTCACTTAGACGCAACTGTTGTATTAAGCCGTGATATCGCATCTTCTGGTATTTACCCAGCGATCGATCCACTAGATTCAACTTCACGTCAGCTAGATCCTTTAGTTGTTGGTGTTGAGCATTATGAAATTGCGCGTTCTGTACAGAACATTTTGCAACGTTATAAAGAGCTTAAAGACATCATCGCAATTTTGGGTATGGACGAATTGGCTGAAGAAGATAAATTGGTTGTTTACCGTGCGCGTAAAATCCAACGTTTCTTCTCTCAACCATTCCACGTAGCTGAAGTATTTACTGGCGCGCCTGGTAAATTAGTATCTCTTAAAGAAACGATTCGTGGCTTTAAAGGTCTTCTAGCTGGTGAATACGACCACATTCCAGAACAAGCGTTCTATATGGTTGGTGGTATTGACGAAGTTATTGCTAAAGCAGAGAAACTTTAATTAGCGACTCTAATTTAGGAGATTCTCATGGCGACTATGCAATGTGATGTTGTAAGTGTAAAAGAGTCTTTGTACTCTGGCACTGTAACTATGCTAATTGCGAAAGGTGCTGGTGGTGAGTTGGGTATTATGCCTGGCCATGCTCCACTGGTAACTTTGCTTAAGCCGGGCGCGATTCGCGTTCTGCTAGAAAACGGTACAGAAGAGTTAATCTATGTATCTGGTGGTGTTCTAGAAGTTCAACCGCATGTTGTTACTGTTCTTGCAGATACTGCAGTTCGTGCTGACAGCTTAGATGAAGTAGCAATTCTTGAAGCGCGTAAAAACGCTGAAATATTGCTTGCGAATCAAAAAAGCGATTTGGACTCTGCTGCTGCATTGGCTGCTCTTGCAGAAACTGCTGCACAGTTGGAAACCATCCGCAAAATCAAAAACCGCGCTCAATAAGAGACGGTTCGAGATTGAAGAAGCCATCCGAAAGGGTGGCTTCTTTTATTATAAATAACATCTTTCTAAAAATTACTTATTTTACAAATTGATATATTTAACTTAAAAAATAGGGCATCAAATGACCATTAAATTAATTTTTCCAGTGCTTGTCGCATCATTATTTGTTGGGTGTGCATCAGTACCTAAAGTAGATCAACAGCTGTCTCAAAATATAAAGGAATTAACAGCACCTCAAGAAGGTAAGGCTGGTCTATATGTTTATCGTTCTAATACTATTGTGGGTTCAGCATTAAAAAAAGATATTTGGGTTGATGGGGAATGCTTGGGTGAGACAGCGAGAGGTGTATTTTTTTATAAAGAAGTGGTAGGAAATCAAAATCACACCGTTTCAACTGAATCAGAATTTTCTCCAAATCATTTGAAAATTGAAGCACAAAGCGGCAAAAATTATTTTATTCAGCAATATATTAAGCCTGGTGTTTTTGTGGGTGGTGCAGATTTAAAATTAGTAGATGATACTCAGGGTAAAAAGGCAATTACTGAGTACAGTCTAGCTTCAGCTGGTAAATGTAGTAAAGCAACGATTCAACTTTAAAATTAATGTTGAATGGCAAGGGTATTTATGGGATTCAGCTCATTCAGAAAAATGCCCTTGCTTTATTGTAAAGACTAAATTTTTTATCTGACAGACTTTTTTAGAATGCAGACAGATGCAAGAAAGAATAAAAAATTATATCTAAAGTTGAATTCGTTTAAGGCTTGCATTGAGTTAAGCTTTTAGGAAATTGCATAAAGATTATTAATGAACATCATCGAACACGAACCGCATTTCTGGGAACTGTACCAAGACTTTGAAAACTATTATTTGAGTATTGCTGTCGATATGAGCTCAGTGGTGTCATGTTGGGACTTGGTATTAACCCAAGATGAAATTTTGGCTTATGAACATCGTGGCCGTGAAAGTATTGTAACTTTGGCAAAGTCGATGGTTGCTTTAGCTTATCGAGGTGATTTTACCGAAATGGAATCTCGTTTAGCCAAACCTGATGAACGGCAGGCGATGCAGTTGGCTTTTAAAGCTTGGCAGGACAGCCAAAAAAGTTAAACCCTGATTGATACAAAAAGAAGCTGAATGGGAAATTCACTATTCGCCTCCAATGTTGACTTTAAAAATTTCGTCAAAACCTTTAGCTAAACTTGATGGTTTTCACTTTTATACGTTGTATCTACACTCACTTTAGCCAGATAGCTTGCATTATTCGGAAGCAATTTGGTATTTAAGAGACTGTTTAACTTGGTGTTAAAATAATAATAAATCACTTCCAAGCCAGCCGCTTGAGTACGCCATATATATACGCATTCTGCTTGAGAGTTGGATGGGTACGATCAATGATGCTCTGCATTTTAAAACTGAACAAGTTTCAAAAATCATCACTTTAAATTGTGATGAAAACTGAGCCTACAAATGAACTGTAATAGGCATCTAAACCCATCGAATTCGCTACAAATTCGCCACTCTTGATTATTTATTATTCTCTATAGTTAAAACAAGGGTTCTTAAAGAAGGACTTTTTCGGTATTTGGAATATGGAGAACATCACAATGGCGAATACGATGAAAGCAGCGGTAGTCACTGAATTTAATCAACCGCTACAAATACAAGAGGTCGAAATTCCTAAAATCAGTTCGGGTAAAGTGCTGGTGAAAATGATTGCAACAGGTGTTTGTCATACCGATTTACATGCGATGCATGGGGATTGGCCAGTAAAACCGACTTTACCTTTTATTCCGGGACATGAAGGTGTAGGGGAGGTCATTGAGATCGGTGAAGGGATTGAGCATTTAAAAGTCGGTGATATTGTGGGGGTTCCATGGCTTTATTCAGCCTGTGGTCACTGCGATCATTGTTATGCAGGCTGGGAAACGCTATGCAAGAAACAACAAAATTCAGGTTATTCGGTCAATGGAAGCTTTGCCGAATATTGCCTTGCAGATGGTGATTATGTCGGGGTGATTCCTGATGGTGTAGACCTTCTGGAAATTGCACCGATTCTATGTGCTGGTGTCACGGTCTATAAAGGTTTAAAAATGACTGAAGCTAAAACTGGGGATTGGGTTGCCATTTCCGGAATTGGCGGTTTGGGTCATGTGGCGATTCAATATGCCAAAACCATGGGCTTTAATGTGGTCGCGATTGATGTTGATGACAGTAAAATTGAGCTGGCCAAAAAATTGGGTGCCGATGTTGCCATTAACGCGCTTAAAGCTGATGTGAAAGACGAAGTACTAAAAGCCACAGCTGGTGAGGGCTGTCATGGTGTGTTGGTGACTGCGGTATCGCCCAAAGCCTTTGAACAAGCTGTTGCCATCGTCCGTCGTGGCGGAACCATGGTCTTGAATGGTTTACCACCTGGAACATTCGACTTATCTATTTTTAATATGGTGCTTGAAGGGATTACAGTTCGTGGCTCAATTGTCGGAACACGTTTGGATTTGAAAGAAGCACTGGATATTGCGGCACGTGGTAAGGTGAAAGCACATATTCATGTTGAACCATTAGAAAATATTAATGATATTTTTCACCGTATGGAGCAGGGCAAAATTGATGGTCGTATTGTCATTGATATGAGACTTTAACACTAAATTTTACTCGACCAATTCAGTGTTAATGAATTGGTCTGAGTGACTTTGAATATTAGCTTTCTTGCTCTTGCTTATCCTGTCCTTGTGGAATCATCATGCCTGCCAATTTGATCATTTCCGTTTGTATGCTGCCCATTTGCTGTTCAATTTTTTTGAAATCGAGCTGATTTAAATCGATGTTGCCATTTAAAAATGGTGTAGCAAGGACTTGTTGATTGGCATGCAGAATATTTTGGCGAATTGAATCAATTTCTTGGCTTTTTAAGTTCAAGCTGGTCAGTGCTTGATTAAATCCAGTCAGTTGTTGTTGCAGGGTTTTGGCCGTCGCTTGTAGTTGTTGTTGATCTTTGTCATTGATTGCCGTTTGTAACTCATTTTGAGTTTGCTTGAGTTGTACAACATAATCACCTGCTTTCAGTTGCATATCGGCAACATCGCGAACCATATAAAACATATTGCCGCTTTTTAAATCGGCTGTCGCTGTTGTTTCAGTGGGTTGATTCAGCGCAACATCAGTCGATTGCGTTGTTTGAATGTCATCAGACTGAGGTTCAGAAGCTTGTTCACAACCACTCAATAAAATGCCTGCACTCAACATTGCAAAAGGTAAAACTGCCTTTTGGATGAATTTTTTCATAACTCAATTGATATTATTTCTAGATTAGAACGAATATAAGACTGAAAGATGTGTAAAAAACGGATTGTTGCAAAGCAATAACAAATTTACTTCATCATACTTAAAAAGAGTGCCAAAGCACTCTTTTCACCCAATGATAGGCGTGTTTTAACCTTGAATGACTTTAATCACTTTATACGTGGTGCTGTTCATAAGCACATAATCACCATTCACTTTAATCCACTGCTGATTTTTAGTCGGTTTGCTTAATTTTTTATATTTGCTGGCATCTACTTTAAAGCTGTTGCCGTGATATTGGGTCGGTACTTTATGACCTTGCTGCCAGTCGTGTGAAGGACGGTCTGTTTTTTTGAGACTATGCTGAGGTACTTTGATCGAGTTTTTGGCTTGTTGTTGAGCTGTATGTTGCGGTGATGAATGATGCTCTTGTGGAGCAGCCATCACAGGGGCTGCAACTAAAGCGCTGGATAAAGATAAAATGATGGCTTTGATGAGAGTATTCATATTTTAAATTATCTTCATGGTGGTTTGTTTATCCTGTTATCTTATTTCTAAGCTATTTATAGACCATGAATAAAGTGTTGTTCAAGTATTAAAATAATGAACAAAGTATGAAGTGTTCAATTCTATTTTTATGTCATTCAGCTCTGTTGCACTTCGTCTGAGAATCTAAGTAATGAAAAACGTAAGCAGCTATAGCATGTATAAATGCTTACGTTACTATAATGAATTACTTGGCAAGTTCTGCGTTAACGGCATCTACGATACGTGCATCATCTGCGGTAATATCGGGCGCAAAACGTGCCACCACTTCACCCTCTTTATTGATTAGAAATTTTTCAAAATTCCATAGCACTTCTGGTGGTTCATTTGGGGTTAAACCATAATCCACCAAGTCTTTCCACCAAGGGCCTTCACCAATACGTTCTGGAATCGCTTGAGTCAAAGTTTGATAAAGCGGATGTTTATCTTCGCCAGCCACTGAAATTTTAGAAAACAGTGGAAAAGCAACTTGATAATTCAATGAACAAAATTCTTGAATTTCTTCATCAGAACCAGGTTCTTGTGCTAAAAAATTATTGGCAGGGAAACCTAAAATTTCAAGTCCTTGCTCTTTCTTGTCTTGGTATAGTTTTTCTAAGCCTTCATATTGTGGTGTTAGACCACACTTTGATGCGGTATTTACAATCAACAGTACTTTACCTTGATATTGGTTCAGTGTGGTTTCATCGCCTTGAATGGTTTTGACTGGGATGTCATAAACAGAATGGCTCATTCGCTTGTCCTTAAATACTTGAGATTATTACTGCTTTGTTGTAACGGTTATTGGGTATATCGACAAGCATTTATTATGATTTGTGTATAAATATTTGTGTGATAAAAGAATAAGAAAACAGCTTAAGAGTGCTATTTTTCATGATCAGCTCGAAATTATGGGCAGTATGGCTTTTGTTTTAGCAATCTATAGTTTATTGCACGACTGTTTTTAAATCAGTTTTAATATCCATCTGTATCGATTTTATTTCATTATTAAGCCTTATACTCTTGTTTTTAGATTTAAAAATATTGCACATATTCAATTAAGTATGGCAATAAAATCATATCTGGATCTTTATTTTGATGAGATTGTTTTTGTTGCTCAGCTGCTACAAGTTGCAAAAATGGTAATTGAAACAGGTAAAAGATTAAACATCACGTAATTGAGCAGGTGTTTGTTCTGTATAGCGTTTAAAGAACTCAATAAAACTGGAACTATGCTGATACCCCAATTCATAGGCGAGTTTTTTCACTGTTTTACCTTGGCGAATTTGCGTAATGGCATATAAAATTTTAGCGCGATTGCGCCATTCCGATAAGCTTAACTGTAATTCTTGTTGGCTTAAACGCAGCAAATGTCGTTCACTCATCGAGGCATTGTTGAGTAGTTGTTGTAAGCTTTTATGAAAGAGTTCTGGATTGGATAACTGTTGTAAAAGTGGCTTCAGTGAAACATGGGTGCTCTGAGGTAAATAATGTTCATAGGCGGGGGCCGCTTTCAATTGATCGACCAATACTTGTAACAAATGCCGATAGTCCGCGGTTGCACTTCCTTTTTGTTTCTGTTCTAAAATTTCATGTACCAGATGGCGAAGAAAAGGGCGAATACTTAAAGTTTTGGTGCAAGAGGCAAAATCTCCACAGAGGGAGGGATGGATGCGAATACAGACATAGTGCGTGATTTGTTCATCTAAAGCGATGGAGGTGTGCGCGGTTTGCGGGGGTAGCCACAAACCATAATTTGGTGGTGACAGATAAATTTGTTGTTCAATTTCATATTCTAAAATACCATTCAAACTAAAATTAAAATCGCCCCATAGCGAACTATGCGGTGCCACAATTTCATCTTTCTGATAAAAAAAATCATCCACTTCTATGTATTGTTCAATCGGCAGCTGCATATCCATGTCCTGTTTTTGCTTTTTTATCTGTCTATATGTCCATTTTTTAGCGTGTAGAAATTTTATTGAATTACTGAATGAAAATATCGCGGTGTCTGTAGCGCGATATTGATGTCTGAAATTCGATATTCTAATTATTTCAGACTTCAGTGAAAATGAATACTGAGAATATGGATACATCGGGAGAAAGACATGACGCAGCAAAACAAAACAGTCTGGTGGGCGCTAGCTTTACCGCTGTTGGCCGTTTTAATTTGGTCATTGAATATTACCGTGACACGTTATGTGGTGGATTATATTTCTCCCGTCAGTATTAGTTTTTATCGTTGGTTGGTGGCTTTTCTGGTTTTAACCCCTTTTATGTCGGTTAAAGTTTGGCGTGAACGTCAGTTGGTGGTGCAACATTGGAAACAGCTTGCGGTACTTGCTGCTTTTGGGATGGTGCTGTATCAAGGCTTGGGCTATACCGCAGCGCATTATACCACTGCGACCAATATGGGCATTATTAATGCTTTTATTCCAATCTTTACCATTTTTGTTTCTATGTTGATGCTGAAGGACATTCCCAACCGTTTTGCTGTGGTGGGGAGCCTTTTATCTTTTACGGGCTTACTCTATGTGATGGCACAAGGAAATCTACTC
This sequence comes from Acinetobacter sp. ANC 4973, assembly GCF_002135275.1. NCBI lineage: Bacteria > Pseudomonadati > Pseudomonadota > Gammaproteobacteria > Moraxellales > Moraxellaceae > Acinetobacter > Acinetobacter sp. ANC 4973. The sequence goes on along the minus strand of NZ_NEGM01000003.1, from coordinate 192,026 downwards.
AATCTGGTGCAATCGGGGGGGCATCTAGGCGATGTCATGATGGTGCTTGCGGTATTCTTCTATGCTTTTTATGGCGTATTTTTGAAAAAATGGCAGCTGAAAATTCCATTGATGATTAGTCTGTATGTGCAGATTATTTTTGCATTGTTGTACCATCTGCCTTTTGTTTTATGGCTAGGACTAGATGCAATTAATCCACAAAATGTGGGGAGTGTGCTCTATGCCGGTATTTTTCCGTCACTGATTGCTCCTTTGGTTTGGATGTTGGCAGTGCAAATGATTGGCCCGAATCGAACCAGTATTTTTATGAACTTAATGCCAGTTTTTACCGCAATTATTGCCAATATCTGGTTAGCAGAAGCATGGACGGTGTATCACAGTCTGGGCGGTGTGATCATTTTATTGGGCATTGTATTGGCACAAAAGAAAGATGGGGCAGTCAAAGTCGCAAAATTAAATGTATAATGCAAGTGTTGATTAAAAAACAATCAAACGAATTTATTTTTTTTGACTTGTTTTTAATTGAATGAGTGTGTGAATAATCATTTTAAAATGTTTTTTTTCACAAAAGTTTATTAAAAAATAGTGAGATAATTTAAATTGTTAAGAAGAAATGATGAATCCATCATCATATTCAAATTTTTTATAAGATGAATAATATATTTGTATAATAAAACAATTTATTACATAATACGTATCTCGTAAATATTTAAGTTATTGTTGATAATTGCTTAGGTTTTACCGCCAGATTGATAGACCCTCTGGATGTGTTTATGCACATCCTTTTTTATGCTCAACCATGTTATATGGTTGAGCTTTTTTTTATCTCAATTTTTGTCAACGCAGATACCATGCTCAAGCACGAATGACTTCACCTGTTTCAGCATCAATAATTCGGCTTGCTTCTTGGCTAAGCCCTAAATCACCATTCAAATAATTAATTTGATTTGAAAAATACAGGTTGGCCTGTTGTAGTGATAGGGCTGGTTTTTCCCCAGTGGGATTGGCACTGGTCGATACAATAAAACCATGAAATGCATTGCATAGCGCCATGCATAAAGGATGGGTTGTGACGCGTACAGCCACTTTGGGATGGTTGCCTTTAATCCATGTTGGGATATTGTCACCCGCAGGCAATAACCATGTCGTTGCTCTTTCGGTGGGGGAGCGGTGACTCCAAGAATCGATGACTTTTTGGTACATTTCTGGACTGAGGGGTTTTAATAAATGTTCGACTTGTGCAATTTGTGCTGCCAATAAAATAACGCCTTTTTCAATTGGACGTTGTTTTAAGCGTAAAATTTCTAAAAAAGCGAGTTCATTAAAAGGATCACAGCCTAAGCCCCAAACGGCCTCTGTCGGGTATGCTAAAACATGTCCTTGTTTTAAACATTCAGCAGCTTCGGCAACAGAGGTGGTAATCATTAGATTTTATCTCGTCAAATTTTTTAAAGGGCTATTGTGAACTTTATTTGCTGAGACGACAACGGAGATACAAACCTGCTTGTTGTATACATAAGCCCAGTAACTCTAATTCCATGAGCTGGCTGGTCAATGTGCTGATATCTAATCGCAGTTTGATAATCAGCTGATCTAAATTTTGCCCAATCCAATCCAGTTGCGTATACAGCGGTGCTAAATGCGTAGGTAATTCGATTTGTATTTCAAGCTCAGGAATGCTTTTTGATTGTTCAATCTGTTGTTGATTTTGCCATTGTGTTGGCAGTGCTAAGTCTTCAAGCACTTGCTCAGGATGATCAACTAAAATTGCGCCTTCACGAATGAGTTGGTGGCAGCCTTGATGGTGTTCACTATAAATATGTCCCGGAATGGCAAAAACCAATTTACCTTGTTCAGCTGCAAGTTTTGCGGTAATCAGTGAACCACTTTTCAGTGCGGCTTCAGCGACAACCACGCCTAAACTTAAAGCACTGACAATTCGATTACGCCGTGGGAAATGATGTTGTAAAGGTGGGGTTCCGGGTAAAAACTCAGTAATGACTGTGCCTGAATGGGCAAGAATTTGTTGTCGTAATGCTTGATGCTGTGAGGGATAAGTCTGTTCTAAACCTGTGCCCATTACTGCAATGGTTTTATGATGTCGTAAAGCCCCCTGATGTGCCGCCTCATCAATCCCTTGCGCTAAGCCACTGTTAATATAAAAGCCTTTTTCACTTAAATAATAAGCAAAATCGTAGGCGACTTGTCGTCCATGAGCGCTAGGTTTTCGACTGCCGACAATGGCAATTTGAGCTTGTGATAGGGCTTTGGCATCGCCTTGACCAAATAAAATAGGCGGTTTATCTGCATAAGGGCGTAGTTGGGTCGGATAGTCTGGATGATCCAGTGTCAGAATAAAATCGCTATTTTTCTGAATGTCTTGTAATAGGATTTGGAATTTTTGTTGCCCTATTGCAGTCTGAAATTCACTGAGGCGCTGTAAGTGACTTTGATGTAATGCGAGTGTCGACCATTGCGGAAAGTTTTGAGGATCAATCGCTTCGCGAATATTGCCAAAGCGCTGTTCCAGCTTATAAAAACTCGATAGCGAATGTTGAACCAAATACCATAGCGTAATCGTTTCAATTTGCGTTGCTGATAAATGATTCAACATAGAATGACCTTAAATCAATTAGTCATCCATCAGCGGTGGTTGAATACCAGCGCCGACTTTAATTGGTAATTCACTATCAAGAACATAAGCATAGCTTAAATGATCAAAGCTTTTGAACACCATGACATTACCAATACGTTGTCCAGGTAATTGAATACGTTCTTTGGTTTTTGGATCGGTGACCACTTCACCTTTTTGGTTAATGCTGAATACATGACCGACTTGAACACCTTGTAAGCTACCGCGATCAATTGTTACCACACTATTTTTTGCAGCAGTACCAATGGAGCCCATCACGCGAACCACTTGACCACCAGCTGCGACATCTTCGGCATTGGTTGGATAGAACAATGTCGGTAACATTGGATCATATTCAGGTAGCACACGGTCACCACGACGGACTTCAGAATTATAGGTGTCAGTCAATTCAAGCGTGGTAATGTCATTTTCACCGCGTATAGCAACCCCTGCGGCCACTTGAATGAGTTCAAGACCTGCATTAAATTTTTTGCCATTTGCACCAGTAAACATATACGGTTCTCCTTCACGGTAAACTGCATAACGCTGACCAATTTCGAGACCATTACCGCGGGCATAAACAGTTTGCCCTTTTGCCGCAAGGACACGTTGGTCGGCGGTGCCTAAAATGTAAGGTGTAGATTGAATGGATTCAGGCGCAACAATACTGGTACGTTCTAGCCAGTGTTGGATATATTCCAGTGGAATTACAGGAATGGCATTATTTAAAGATTCAATGCGAACTTGAGGTTGTAACTTGGTGCCACCTGTATAGCGACGGATAATCCCTTCACAACCATCACCTTCGTCTTTACCGATAATCGGACGGCCATTATAGGTACACATCAATAAACGGTCACCGGGGAAAATCCAATGCGGGTTTTTTACGTGTTTGTTACTTGCCCAAATTTCAGGCCAGCGCACTGGGTTTTTCAAAAAACGTTTTGAAATATCCCACAAGGTATCGCCTTTTTTCACCACATAGACCTGTGGTGCACCTGCTTTCAACGCGGGTGGATTGACATTGCGAGCTGGTGCCGCTTCAGCAACATTGACGACACCAACCCCAACACTTACGCAAACTGCAAGTGCCAATAATTGTTTTTTAAACCCCAAGGCACTAAAAGTTGGCATGCCCTTAAAAACCTTTTTCATTATCATAATTCCTAAAATTATGTATGTAGTTGCGTTATAATAACGATATTACACACATTTTTTTGATGAAGCATTCCTTCATTTTGTTTTTTGATCAATGGCATAAGTGAGGACACCGTATGGCCTTATTACCTATTTTAAGTTTCCCGGATCCCCGTCTTCGCACCATTGCTAAACCAGTCGAAGAAGTCACTGATGAAATTCGTCAGCTTGCAGCAGATATGTTTGAAACCATGTATGAAGCTCCGGGCATTGGCTTGGCTGCGACACAAGTTGATCAACATATTCAGCTGATTGTCATGGATTTATCTGAACACAAAGATCAACCCCTAGTGTTTATTAACCCGAAGGTTACGCCATTAACTGAAGAAACTCAGCCTTATGAAGAAGGCTGTCTATCTGTGCCTCAAATATACGATAAAGTTGAGCGTCCGTCACGCGTAAAAATTGAGGCCATTAACCTTGAAGGTCAATCATTTGAGGTAGAAGCAGACGAACTTCTCGCTGTTTGTATTCAACATGAAATGGATCACTTAAATGGTAAATTATTTGTCGATTATTTATCGCCCTTAAAGCGTCAACGTGCACGTGAAAAAGTGGAAAAAGTGGTTCGTCAGCGCCAAAAAGACAAAGTCGCAGTAAAGCGCTAAGCGACTGCTTTAAGAAAAAATATGCCAAACAAAGCCCAATTTTGATTGGGCTTTGTTATACTTGCGGCGCGAAAAATTGCAGGATTCACTTTTTGCTGTTACGTAGTGGCTTATTGCTATCTTGTATAGCTGTGTTTTTACAGATTGCTGTTTTTTTACAGCCCTTGTTACCGAAGCAGTATCAGATTGCTCCGGTCTGTGAAACCATCACGCGTGCATTATTGCTTCAGCCTGCTACTTCTCATCAGTCCCATCACCAATCTTCTCATCACTTTGTTGATCAGGACAGTCAACTGCATAGCCAAGATGCAGGACATCATCACGATGCCAATCATCAATGTCAGTACTGTACGGTTTATGGCAATTTGGTTTTGCCACCTGAATTAAATGTCAAAGAAGTGTTAGATCGGATACAGATTCGTTTAGTTGCCTTTCAAAAAGCATTTTTACATGTTTATTTTGTTCTGCAACGCCTCTATTTACTCCCTCAAGGGCGAGCCCCACCACACTTTGCTTAAATCAAAACTTAATTTTTAGGGTCTTTAAGACGCTAGACCTTGTGCTGCTTTATTCGCAGCCCATATTTATGATTTAAGAGAGATGAAAATGGCTCAGCCAAAATTCTTTTTACAGCCTTTGTCGGCTGCAATTTTTGTTGCGTGTTATTCGGGGGCGGCATTTGCTGCGGAGCAAGTCCATGTGGCACAACGTTTAGCGCCAATCGTCGTGACAGCTCAGACTGCACATGATGCCAATGGGCTGATTATTCGGGCCGATCCTAAACAGCCGATTCAACCCATTCCAGCCACCGATGGTGCAGATTATTTACAAAGTATTCCGGGCTTTAGTTCAATTAAAAATGGTGGAACCAATGGCGATGTCACGTTTCGTGGCATGTTTGGTTCACGGATTAAAATCTTAACCGATGGTTCTGAAAGTCTAGGCGCATGTCCAGCACGTATGGATGCCCCGACGTCTTATATTCAGCCCGAAAGTTATGATCAGATTTCTGTGGTTAAAGGCCCGCAAACTGTGCAATACGCCAATACAGGCTCAGCGGCAACGGTTATTTTTGAACGAAAAAAACCAGAACTCACTGCTGCAAAACCTTATCAAGGTCAAGCCAGTGTACTAATGGGTTCCTTTGGACGCTTGGATCAAAATGTGGAAACAACACTCGGGGATGCCAAGAAATATATTCGTTTAAATGCCAATCGTTCAGAATCGAATAGTTATCAAGATGGTGATGGGAATACAGTACCCTCTGCTTGGGAGCGCTGGAATGCCGATGTGGCACTGGGTTGGACCCCAGATGAAAATACGTGGTTGGAGTTGACGGGTGGAAAGTCGGATGGCGAGGCTTTATATGCAGGTCGTGATATGGATGGTTCACGATTTGCTCGTGAAAGTCTGGGGCTGCGTTTTGAAAAGAAAAACCTGACCGATGTGATTCAGAAAGTTGAAGGGCAGGTCAATTATAGTTATAACGACCATGTCATGGATAACTTTAGATTAAGAACGCCACCGATGACACACGACATGATGACGCATCAAATGGTATCTAATCCATCAGAGATGCAAGTCACCCGCCGTACTTTGAATACCCGTTTCGCCATGACCAGTGAGTGGGACAAGCTGAATTTAATCACTGGTATCGACTCTCAGCAGAATCATCATGCAGGAAGCATGATTATGTACGCCATGCCTACAATGAATACACCATTGACCACCAATATGAAATTTCAGTCCTATGGTGCATTTGGTGAGATGGCGTATCAATTCAATGAGCGCTCTAAACTGGTAACAGGTGCACGACTTGACCAAGTCAAAATTGATGCGTTGAAGCTCAATGATGACCGTTCAGAAACTTTACCTAGTGGTTTTATCCGTTTAGAAAACCAATATCCTGAACATGATGCGAAAAGCTATATCGGGTTAGGCTATGTTGAACGTGTTCCTGATTATTGGGAGTTGTTCAGTACCGCGCACGGTAACTCTGGGATGTCTAAGCCAGCATTTAATGATTTAGATACTGAAAAAACCTTGCAGTTGGATTTGGGCTATCAGCATCAACATGGTGCTTTTAATTCATGGGCTTCAGCTTATGCGGGTTTAATTAATGATTACATTTTGATGAGTTACCATAACCATAGTTCAGGTCATGGTCATAGCTTCAGTGCAGGAGCAAAAAATGTCGATGCCACTATTGCAGGGGCGGAAGCAGGATTAGGCTATCAATTTAGTGATGCTATTCAGGCGGATGTGAGTGCTATGTATGCATGGGGTGAAAACAGCACAGACAATAAGGCATTACCGCAAATCGCACCGTTAGAAGGGCGCTTTAATCTGCGTTACGTTCAAGATAAATATACCTTGGGCATGTTATGGCGTGTCGTTGCAAAACAAGATCGCATTAGCTTAAACCAAGGGAATATCGTGGGCTATGACATAAATGAGAGCAAAGCGTTTAGCACACTGGCATTAAATGCCTCTTATCACCTTATGAAAGATGTTGATGTAGCCGTTGGCGTTGATAACGTTTTAGATAAAACCTACACCGAACACTTAAATAAAGCGGGAAGTTCAGGTTTTGGTTTTGCCAGTAATGAGCAATTCAATAATACTGGTCGTAATTATTGGGCACGAATCAGTCTGAAATTTTAATATTTTATCTTTATAAGTATGGAAAACCGCTGTTGAGAAATGGCGGTTTTCTTTTTTACAGCTGCTTAAATACATATTTAAGTGATATTGAGCCTAAAGTTTGAAAAGAGTATCTGGGATATAAAACGGGGTTTTGATGATTAAACAACCAATGTGATGCAGAATACAGCAAGATTGGTGTTAAATTTAAACGATAAATTTCAGATTAAACATATTAATTTAAATTAAATAATAAAAAACAATATCTTATGTTTGTTTGTTGTAGATATTGATGAGTGATCTAAAAAATTATAAAAATATTAAAAATAAATAAGCTTTATATATCAATTGTATATGTGTTTTGTGGTTTGAAAATCAAGCATGTAAAATGAAATATGCCAAATAAGGGTTGCATGGGAAATTTTTTCCCCTATAATGCGTATCCATCGGCGGTGATGTTAAATAAAACCTCTGGTAAATCAATGAGTTGGTTGGATTGTTAAGATTTCGAATGAGATTTTAAGATTAGATTTAAACTTGGGTTTGTCGGAAAAGAATTTAACAAAACCTGTTGACTTTCTCTGGAAAGAGAGTAGTATAGCCGACCTAGCTTGTTGATGACGAATCAGCAAGAAGATCATTAAGAGATTATGAAGAACAACTTGTGTGGATTTTTACTGGTTGATTGATCGAAATTATTTTCATTGATTGATGGTAGAAATTACTCGAAGTTTATTTGAGAAATATTTGTCAGAAAATTGATGAGCCAAGATTGGCACCCTTTAAGGTGCTAAGCAATATTAAACTGAAGAGTTTGATCATGGCTCAGATTGAACGCTGGCGGCAGGCTTAACACATGCAAGTCGAGCGGAGATGAGGTGCTTGCACCTTATCTTAGCGGCGGACGGGTGAGTAATACTTAGGAATCTGCCTATTAGTGGGGGACAACATCTCGAAAGGGATGCTAATACCGCATACGCCCTACGGGGGAAAGCAGGGGATCACTTGTGACCTTGCGCTAATAGATGAGCCTAAGTCAGATTAGCTAGTTGGTGGGGTAAAGGCCTACCAAGGCGACGATCTGTAACGGGTCTGAGAGGATGATCCGTCACACTGGGACTGAGACACGGCCCAGACTCCTACGGGAGGCAGCAGTGGGGAATATTGGACAATGGGGGGAACCCTGATCCAGCCATGCCGCGTGTGTGAAGAAGGCCTTTTGGTTGTAAAGCACTTTAAGCGAGGAGGAGGCTACTTAGATTAATACTCTAAGATAGTGGACGTTACTCGCAGAATAAGCACCGGCTAACTCTGTGCCAGCAGCCGCGGTAATACAGAGGGTGCAAGCGTTAATCGGATTTACTGGGCGTAAAGGGTACGTAGGTGGTCTTTTAAGTCGGATGTGAAATCCCTGAGCTTAACTTAGGAATTGCATTCGATACTGAAAGACTAGAGTATGGGAGAGGATGGTAGAATTCCAGGTGTAGCGGTGAAATGCGTAGAGATCTGGAGGAATACCGATGGCGAAGGCAGCCATCTGGCCTAATACTGACACTGAGGTACGAAAGCATGGGGAGCAAACAGGATTAGATACCCTGGTAGTCCATGCCGTAAACGATGTCTACTAGCCGTTGGGGTCTTTGAGACTTTAGTGGCGCAGCTAACGCGATAAGTAGACCGCCTGGGGAGTACGGTCGCAAGACTAAAACTCAAATGAATTGACGGGGGCCCGCACAAGCGGTGGAGCATGTGGTTTAATTCGATGCAACGCGAAGAACCTTACCTGGTCTTGACATAGTAAGAACTTTCCAGAGATGGATTGGTGCCTTCGGGAGCTTACATACAGGTGCTGCATGGCTGTCGTCAGCTCGTGTCGTGAGATGTTGGGTTAAGTCCCGCAACGAGCGCAACCCTTTTCCTTATTTGCCAGCGGGTTAAGCCGGGAACTTTAAGGATACTGCCAGTGACAAACTGGAGGAAGGCGGGGACGACGTCAAGTCATCATGGCCCTTACGACCAGGGCTACACACGTGCTACAATGGTCGGTACAAAGGGTTGCTACCTAGCGATAGGATGCTAATCTCAAAAAGCCGATCGTAGTCCGGATTGGAGTCTGCAACTCGACTCCATGAAGTCGGAATCGCTAGTAATCGCGGATCAGAATGCCGCGGTGAATACGTTCCCGGGCCTTGTACACACCGCCCGTCACACCATGGGAGTTTGTTGCACCAGAAGTAGGTAGTCTAACCGCAAGGAGGACGCTTACCACGGTGTGGCCGACGACTGGGGTGAAGTCGTAACAAGGTAGCCGTAGGGGAACCTGCGGCTGGATCACCTCCTTAACGAAAGATTGACGATCGGTAAGAATCCACAACAAGTTGTTCTTCATGAAGATGTATCTGAGGGTCTGTAGCTCAGTTGGTTAGAGCACACGCTTGATAAGCGTGGGGTCACAAGTTCAAATCTTGTCAGACCCACCAATCTAACGCGAGCTAGAGAGAAGAAGATATATCGAATCTAATGATAAGCTGGGGACTTAGCTTAGTTGGTAGAGCGCCTGCTTTGCACGCAGGAGGTCAACGGTTCGACTCCGTTAGTCTCCACCATATATAAAGCTAGGTGATTACAGAATTTAGTAAATATACAATCAAATCATTGATTGGTATTGTGTTTATTAAATTCTGTGATTTATCACAGTTACCTACGATCTGACGAAGACGTAGTTAATCATTAACAGATTATAAATTTGAGTTGAAATAAATTGTTTAAACTCAGAACCAATTAAACACAGCAATGTGACACGCAAGTGACATGTTGGAGTGAATAAAAGGAACTGAGCACTAGCGATTAACTGAATCAAGCGTTTTGGAAAACGAACTAGATTGAAGCTGTACTGTAGTTAAATCTACAAAACTTTAAGCAAGGTCATCAACATTAACTTGTAGTGTTGAAACGACTGTTTGGGGTTGTATAGTCAAGTAATTAAGTGCATGTGGTGGATGCCTTGGCAGTCAGAGGCGATGAAAGACGTAATAGCCTGCGAAAAGCTCCGGGGAGGCGGCAAATATCCTATGATCCGGAGATTTCTGAATGGGGAAACCCACTTACCATAAGGTAGGTATCGCATGATGAATACATAGTCATGCGAAGCGAACGAGGGGAAGTGAAACATCTCAGTACCCTTAGGAAAAGAAATCAATTGAGATTCCCTTAGTAGCGGCGAGCGAACGGGGAAAAGCCCATTAAGTTATCTAAGTTCTAGTGGAATGCTCTGGGAAGTGCAACCATAGTGGGTGATAGTCCTGTACACGAAAGGGCTTAGATAATGATGTCGAGTAGGGCGAGGCACGTGAAACCTTGTCTGAATATGGGGGGACCATCCTCCAAGGCTAAATACTCCTGACTGACCGATAGTGAACCAGTACCGTGAGGGAAAGGCGAAAAGAACCCCTGTGAGGGGAGTGAAATAGATCCTGAAACCGCATGCATACAAGCAGTGGGAGCCGGCATTGTGTCCGGTGACTGCGTACCTTTTGTATAATGGGTCAGCGACTTATATTCAGTAGCGAGGTTAACCGAATAGGGGAGCCGTAGAGAAATCGAGTCTTAATAGGGCGAATTAGTTGCTGGGTATAGACCCGAAACCAGGTGATCTATCCATGAGCAGGTTGAAGGTTGGGTAACACTAACTGGAGGACCGAACCCACTGTCGTTGAAAAGCCAGGGGATGACTTGTGGATAGGGGTGAAAGGCTAATCAAACTTGGTGATAGCTGGTTCTCCCCGAAAGCTATTTAGGTAGCGCCTCGGACGAATACCATTGGGGGTAGAGCACTGTTTCGGCTAGGGGGTCATCCCGACTTACCAAACCGATGCAAACTCCGAATACCAATGAGTACTATCCGGGAGACAGACTGCGGGTGCTAACGTCCGTAGTCAAGAGGAAAACAATCCAGACCGCCAGCTAAGGCCCCAAAATTATAGTTAAGTGGGAAACGATGTGGGAAGGCATAGACAGCTAGGAGGTTGGCTTAGAAGCAGCCACCCTTTAAAGAAAGCGTAATAGCTCACTAGTCGAGTCGGCCTGCGCGGAAGATGTAACGGGGCTAAAACTATATGCCGAAGCTGCGGATTTGCAATTTATTGCAAGTGGTAGGGGAGCGTTCTGTAAGCCGATGAAGGTGTATTGAGAAGTATGCTGGAGGTATCAGAAGTGCGAATGCTGACGTGAGTAACGACAATGCGAGTGAAAAACTCGCACGCTGAAAGACCAAGGGTTCCAGTCCAACGTTAATCGGGGCTGGGTGAGTCGACCCCTAAGGCGAGGCCGAGAGGCGTAGTCGATGGGAAATTGGTTAATATTCCAATACTTCTGTGTAATGCGATGAGAGGACGGAGAAGGTTAAGTCAGCCTGGCGTTGGTTGTCCAGGTGAAAGGTTGTAGGCATGTATCTTAGGCAAATCCGGGGTACTCTATGCTGAGAACTGATAGCAAGCTGTACTTGTACAGTGAAGTGGCTGATACCATGCTTCCAGGAAAAGTCTCTAAGCTTCAGTTACACAGGAATCGTACCCGAAACCGACACAGGTGGTCAGGTCGAGTAGACCAAAGCGCTTGAGAGAACTCTGCTGAAGGAACTAGGCAAAATGGTACCGTAACTTCGGGAGAAGGTACGCTGCCGACGGTGATGGGATTTACTCCCTGAGCGGTTGGCAGCCACAGAAACCAGGCCCCTGCAACTGTTTATTAAAAACATAGCACTCTGCAAACACGAAAGTGGACGTATAGGGTGTGATGCCTGCCCGGTGCTGGAAGGTTAATTGATGGGGTTAGCGTAAGCGAAGCTCTTGATCGAAGCCCCAGTAAACGGCGGCCGTAACTATAACGGTCCTAAGGTAGCGAAATTCCTTGTCGGGTAAGTTCCGACCTGCACGAATGGCATAATGATGGGGGCGCTGTCTCCAGCAGAGACTCAGTGAAATCGAATTCGCCGTGAAGATGCGGTGTACCCGCGGCTAGACGGAAAGACCCCGTGAACCTTTACTGCAGCTTGACATTGAACTTTGATCTTACTTGTGTAGGATAGGTGGGAGGCTTTGAAACTCGGACGCTAGTTCGAGTGGAGCCAATCTTGAAATACCACCCTGGTAATATTGAGGTTCTAACTCTGCTCCATTATCTGGAGCGAGGACCATGTCTGGTGGGTAGTTTGACTGGGGCGGTCTCCTCCTAAAGAGTAACGGAGGAGTACGAAGGTGCGCTCAGCGTGGTCGGAAATCACGCGTAGAGTATAAAGGCAAAAGCGCGCTTAACTGCGAGACCCACAAGTCGAGCAGGTACGAAAGTAGGTCTTAGTGATCCGGTGGTTCTGTATGGAAGGGCCATCGCTCAACGGATAAAAGGTACTCTGGGGATAACAGGCTGATACCGCCCAAGAGTTCATATCGACGGCGGTGTTTGGCACCTCGATGTCGGCTCATCTCATCCTGGGGCTGAAGCAGGTCCCAAGGGTATGGCTGTTCGCCATTTAAAGAGGTACGCGAGCTGGGTTTAGAACGTCGTGAGACAGTTCGGTCCCTATCTACCGTGGGCGTTGGAAATTTGAGAGGATCTGCTCCTAGTACGAGAGGACCAGAGTGGACGAACCTCTGGTGTACCGGTTGTGACGCCAGTCGCATCGCCGGGTAGCTATGTTCGGAAGGGATAACCGCTGAAAGCATCTAAGCGGGAAGCCTACCTCAAGATAAGATTTCCCAAGGACTTTATGTCCTCTAAAGAGCCGTTGAAGACTACGACGTTGATAGGTTGGATGTGGAAGTGCAGTGATGCATGAAGCTGACCAATACTAATTGCTCGTGAGGCTTGACTATACAACACCCAAACAGTTGTATTGCTCATCTAATTCGATACAAAATACTTGATTTAGTTCAAAAGCTAGTTACAATACCAACTCAAATTTAGCATAATCTGTTAATAACTCATTTGGAAAAAGCGAAGGCATACACTGAAAAGTGCATAAATAAGACCCAAGCAAGTATCCATAAACAGTTGTGCTGGCGACAATAGCAAGAGTGAACCACCTGATCCCTTCCCGAACTCAGAAGTGAAACCTCTTCGCGCTGATGGTAGTGTGGGGTTACCCATGTGAGAGTAAGTCATCGCCAGCTCATTATTCCTAAAAACACCCCCAACCTAAACGTTGGGGGTGTTTTTTTATGTGGGGAATAATGATTAAAATATTAGGCGGCATAGTATGAATCGACTTGACTACTTTACATACAAAATAATGATCGAAATACGCTGTCGAGCTGTATAGATAATCGTTGAAGTTTATTTTTTACTTAGGGCTTGTTAATATTTACTAGATCACTTGTACTAAAGCAGCTGATTTAGATCAAACCGATAATTTGAAAATAGATATAATTCATATCAATCCGCTAACTTTATTTTTGAGGATAAGCCATAAAATTAGAGAGAATGATTCTAGAGCGTGTCCTCATTTGGCTTTACACCAAATAAACATGCAGGCAATGTAGACCATAGACTGATAATTTCGTGCAAGCTTATCAAATCGTGTTGCAATAACTCGGAAATGTTTTAACCTCGCAAAGGCATTTTCAACTAGATACCTTAATCGATATAGATATTTATCAAATTCTTTATTTAATCTTTTATTATTTGATCTGATTGGAAGAACTTGGATCATCTTCTTGTTTTTATTAAATATTCTTATGTTGTCAGCATCATATCCCTTATTTGCAATCAGATAATCTGCTTCTTCTACAGGATCTATCAATTGCTCTCTAATTGGGCTGTCGTGGACTTCACCCCCAGTGATTTTAAAATCAATCGGCAATCCATTCGCGTCGGTTGAAGATGTATTTTTGTTGTTCATCCACCGCGTGATTGTCCAATTGTTCGTTCGAAACCATTCCCAGCTCCACTTGCATATTGATGCACGCGTATGTAGCTTCCGTCAATGAGTACCCATTCTTAATCCAAGACGCCTCGTAATCTAAAAAAACTTATTCCACAATCCCTTACTTGCCCAGAGATTAAAACGATTATAAGCAGTTTGCCAAGGACAAAATTCTTGAGGAATATCACGCCATGTCGCGCCTGTACGTATTTTCCACAAGATAGCTTCCATGATATTTCTACTGTTCTTTGAACAGTAGTAACCGTACACCGCGTTGTATCTTGGATTTGTTGCCAAATATCATCTGTTAAAATGGTACGTACCATTGAAAAATATAGAAATACAAATAATTTGGAAGACTATTTTAAGTCTTTAAAATCTATTCTTCAAATGAGGACAGGCCCTAAAAGAAGAGTAAATGCTTTGGGTAAAGTGAGAATAAATATATAAAAAACACACTAAAAATAAAGTGCTAGCTGTTTAGTAGAAGTGGATAAAAGTAGAAAGAGTACTGTCTAAAATATGTATGAAATAAAGATAACTCCTGCATAAAAATTATATTTTTAGAAAATAAATATAAAAATCATATGTTTGTAGATTATTTAATATAGCGTTACTGTTTATCCCTAGGTCTAATTGTCCATGAAATTTGACTCGCGTATATTGCGCCAAAATTGAATTTTACTTAAAAATTCATGTGAAATTTTTAGCAAGTACTCATGGGAGATGAGAACGATGACAACAGAGAACTTAGATATTAATTCTGTAGTCGATAAAGCGAAATTTACCCCGTTCCACTTCAATGTCGTGGCTTGGTGCTTATTGATTATTTTATTTGATGGCTATGATTTGGCAATTAATGGTGTGGTATTGCCGCTTTTAATGCAAGATTGGGGCTTAAGCGCTGTGCAAGCTGGAATGCTTGCGAGTACAGCATTGGCTGGTATGATGTTTGGCGCAATGTTCTTTGGCTCTTTAGCAGATAAGATTGGCCGTAAAAAGGTCATCATGATTTGTATTGTATTATTCAGTGGTTTAACCTTTGCTGGCGGCTTTGCATCTAATCCAACTGAATTCGGTATTTTGCGCTTTTTAGCTGGTTTAGGTATTGGCGGTGTAATGCCGAACCTTGTTGCATTAACTTCTGAATATGCACCCCAAAAGATGCGCAGTACACTGGTGACTACAATGTTCAGTGGTTATGCGGTGGGTGGTGTAATGGCCGCATTATTGGGTTCATGGTTTACCCCAACATTTGGCTGGCAGGTGATGTTCTTTATTGCTGGTATTCCTCTTTTTTTATTGCCTGTGATCTGGAAATTTTTACCTGAATCTTTAGCATTTATTGTAAAAGAAAATAAACAGGAAAAGGCCCGCAGTATTGTTCGTCGTTTGGCGCCAAATCTAACGGTCAATCAGAATACAACATTTACTTTGCCGAAGGTTGATGAACCTGAGTCTGCAAATGTCGTGAGTTTATTCCGTCGTGGCCGTACAAGCAATACACTCTTGTTCTGGTTAGCATTTTTTACATGCTTACTGACGATGTATGCATTGAGCAGCTGGTTACCGAAGCTGATGATGGCTGCGGGCTACTCAATGGATAACAGCTTAATGTTCATGATGGTTATGAATGTAGGGGCGGTAGTCGGTATTGTCGGTGGTGGTATTTTAGCGGATCGTTTCCATTTAAAGCCAGTGTTGATGTGTCTTGGTATGATGGGTGCAGTTGTAATGAGCTTAATGGGCTTCCAGTCGAACCAGTTCCTACTTTATATTTTGGTGTTCTTGGCTGGGGCGGCTTCAATTGGTTCGCAAATGCTGTTGTATAGCTATGTTGCACAATTTTACCCATTGGCGATACGTTCAACAGGCATTGGCTGGTCGTCTGCAATTGGCCGTATGGGTGCAATTGTTGGCCCAATTTTAATTGGCAGTTTATTGGGTATGGACTTGCCTGCGCACTTTAACTTTATGGCAGTGGGTTTACCTGTATTAATTACGGCAATTGCGGTTGCTTTAATTATGCATGATGATGAGCCTGAGAAAGTGAGCAGTGCTGAACCAGCAGTTTCTAAAGCTTAAGAAATCAAATTTAAAAAGGAGCCTCCGAAAGGGGGCTTTTTATTGTATATTGAATACATCTAATAATTTATAATATTTAAAAATATGAGCGGCTTAGAAACAATAGGGTTAGGTGTAATTACTAATTTAATTAGTGATGGCATAAAGAAGATTAAATCTCCGAAAAAGAAATCGGAATCAAAAAAATTTCTGAACGTCTTCAACTCATTCTTAAATTAATGAATGAAGAACGTAATGAGAAATTTACAATCGCAGAATTTAGTAAAATATTAAAATTAAAGAAAGTAAGTGACTTAGAAAAATATTTTCTGAATGAAGATGAACCAACTTTCAAATTTCTAAAAAAATTTTCAAATGAATTTGGAATTAATATCACATGGCTGACTGAAGGGAAAGAATATCCTTTCAAATGGGATCAAGATATATATATTCATTACTATGATAATTGTTTAAATAAAATTGAAAAATTAAATCCTCAAATTATTTATTTTATTAGATCTGATAGTTTAAATGGCGAAACCTGCATAATGCTTGAAATTGATGATCATCACTTTATTGTTCTAAATACATTTTTTCATTTTAGTATTCAGAATGGTCATGGTGGTACTCTTTCCTTAGTTGATTTAAGAAAACTGATTATGACCCTTATAATAGAAAAGAAATATATAACTAAAGGAATAATCGTTTCTAATAAAATTTTCAATGACTTATATGAAGGAAAAATTTCTCCTTACACTGCCTTATGTCGAAAGAAGGGGAGATTTCAACATTGGCATGATGATTTTACCGATATTCATAATGAAAGATATGGTTATCAACATCACCAAAAATATAATCAAAATTTTAAAGATGCCTTTAACATTGTAAAAAATTACATTGAAATAAATAGTGAAATTTGACTCCTATTCCTTTTTTGGAGTTTTATGTTTTAATCGATTAAAGTTTTTGGAAAAATTTATATGCAATTTAATTCTATCTCCCCAATCCCTGAAGATGATGACGAGCTGCATCTTCCTGAACTGGTGTACTGGGCATCTTTAGGCGACATCGAACAGGTCGAGCAGGCGCTACAGGAAGGTCTGGACGTCAACTCTGCCGATGAAGAAGGTTATAGTGCCTTACATGCAGCAGCTGAAAATGATCATTTAGAGGTAGTGAAGCTATTGATTAGTAAAGGTGTAGATATTAATCATCGCAGTACTTATACAGCTTTAGAACTTGCTGAAATGGCAGGAAATCAAGAAATAGTGAGTTATCTAAAGAGCTTAAAAGGAATAGCTTAAATCACTTAAATGCAAAAAAGCCCTATCATGATGAGAGGGCTTTTTTGTATGCGTTGCTTAGGTATAACTTCTGCCATACCTCACATCCTGATGTTCAAACTTATTGTTATTGTTTTCATTTGAGAAACGTCCTGTTTCCTAATGAGTTAAGCATAATAAAACTCCATTCGTTGGTATATACGCAAAAAGCAGCAGCCTGTGTACGTTATTTCCTACACTATATATAATTTTTGTCCATTATTTTTTTTAGGATCAATGGGCAGTAGCAATTAACAATAAAAAATAGTGATTTTGAATAAATTACTTAGAATGACAATGATAGCAACTTGCATAAAAGTGGAAATCATAATGAAAATATTACGACTGAGTCTGCTTACTACGGTGACTTTAACAAGTTCTTTGATTTTAATGGCATGTAATGCACAAACAAACTCTTCTAAATTTGAGCAAAAAACAGCGGCTGAAACAGCCAAAGCAACATCTGCAAGTCGGATCGATCAAACCTATCAAATGAAAATGATTGCACAGTTTAATGAACCTTGGGCAATGGCAGCTTTAAAAGATGGTCGTGTACTGGTGACGGAGCGTAAAGGAAAGTTAAAACTATTTAATCCAAAAACAAAACAACACGTTGAAATTAAAGGACTACCTACAGTGGCTTATGGTGGACAAGGCGGCTTAGGAGATATTGCATTACATCCTCAGTTTCAACGTAATCATTGGCTTTATATCAGTTATGTCGAAGCGGGACAGGGTGGTTATGGTGCTGTGGTTGCACGTGGTGAATTAGATTTGTCGGATGCTCAAAACCCGCAGATAAAACATTTAAAGACCATTTGGACACAAGTGCCCAAAGTACAGGGGCAAGGACATTATTCACATCGTATTTTATTTGGTGCAGATGGAAAGCTATGGATTAGTTCAGGTGAGCGGCAGAAATTTGATCCTGCACAGGATATGAACTCCAATTTAGGCAAGATTTTACGTTTAAATGATGATGGTACAGCTGCGTCGGGTAATCCTTTTGTAGACAGAGGTGAAATTGCCAAACAAGTCTGGTCATTGGGGCATCGTAATCCATTAGGTATGGCATTTGATGATAAAGATCAGCTTTGGAGCGTTGAAATGGGTCCTAAGGGTGGCGATGAACTCAATATTATCGTTAAAGGTGAAAATTATGGCTATCCCGTGGTTTCGAATGGCGATCATTACGATGGTACAGATATACCTAATCATGATACTTATCCAGAATTTAAAGCACCTGCGATGAGTTGGACACCTGTTATCTCCCCATCTAGTTTAATTTTTTATACAGGAAATCAATTTCCTGCATGGAAAAATAAAGCGCTGATTGGTGGCTTATCTTCTAAGGCAATTGTGATTGTGGATACTGAAATGAAGCCTGTGATTGAAGTACAGCATTTAAAGATGCAGCAACGGATACGTGGTTTACTCGAAGTTGGGGATGGTTCAATTTGGGTGCTTGAAGATGGGAAAAATGCCAGATTACTGCAATTCACCGCGCAATAATCTGCCTTTAATCAGGGGTAATAGACGCTGTACATAACGCTTTAAAAGAAGCCTTTTAACTTCCTAAAATAGATCGTGATGTTCATTTAGTGGTGCATCGCATTGATTTTCTGCGCCACCAGACTTATGACAACCCGAACTGTTTATGCTCATCCGTATTGATTGTTTTACGGGGCGATCTTGAGCGACTCAACGTGATTTATATCGCTTGATTGTGGAAAAATTACATCACTTCTCAATTTCATCAGGTCAAAATTATTTTACGAGAAAGTGCTTTAGAGAATGGGGAGCATACGGGGTGGGCAAGCGGCGTTTAATGTTGATTTAGGCTTTCAAGTAAATCTTTAATTGATAAATTCTGAGTGTCCCAAGCATGAAATAAAAAAAGCCCCGACATCCTGTCGAGGCTTTTTCATATTCATTTAAAGGTATTACTCCTGTCGTACTTATCAGCTTCCTGCTGTTTATGCTTTATTGTTATTTTTTTATGCATTAGAGACTTCCTGTCTCTGTATGACTTTAATATAGCGTTATAAATGATGTGTGAAAAGTGCTGATTTTCTGCAACTGTTGTAAGCCAAAACCGACAACAGGCTAAAAAATATCAGGCACTGACATATTGGATCAATTTATCCAAAATGGATGTCAGCCTTTTTTCATCAAATTCATTGGGTTCAAATTCTTCCGTTTTATTGCGTGAGAAGATGTCACGAATTTCAATGACTGCATTACTGTCAATTAAGCCCAATTGTGTGCCGACTTGACGAATTTGATCAATCGAACGTGATCCATTGGTTGCACCATAGCCAATATAGGCCGCGGGTTTACCTTGCCATTCTTTGCCTAAGTAATCTAAAGCATTTTTTAAGGCTGGACTGTAGCCATGATTGTATTCAGGGCTGATAAAAATAATGGCATCGGCTTGGGAGATTTTGTCTGCCCATTCTTGTTGTTTGGGTTGATCATAAATACCCGTAATTGGAGGATGTGCTCCTGCAAAAATAGGCAGATCCCATTGTTTTAAATCGACCAGTTCAGTCTGAACGGTACTAAAATTTGCTTTTTCGATACTGCGTTGTACCCAACGTGCGACTTTAATCGCAATACGCCCTTCACGCACACTACCAACAATAATTTGAATTTTCATGTTGAACCTGTATTTTTTTATGTCGTTGCGCTCTAAATTAATATGAATATGCAGGGCTGAATATGAAGATTTTGTATTTGACTTAACCTAAAAAAGCTCCCGAAGGAGCTTTTTAATGAGGTTTCAGCGAATGCTGAATTACATAATTTTAATGCCTTGCTGACCAGCAGGTGTGACTTTAAAGATTTCCACTTCAAAAGTAATATCTTTGCCAGCAAGCGGGTGATTGAAATCAATTTCAGTAATATCTTCACCGACTGATTTCACCACACCAAATAAGCTTTGTTTGGCTTTATCTTCAAATTCAATCATATGACCGACAATTGGCGTTTGTTCGAATTTCACCGTGTCAAAAGTTTGAATATTTTCAGAATTCCACGGACCAAAAGCATCTTCGGGTGGAAGGCTGACGGTACGACGGTCACCAGCACGTAAACCAAACAGTGCTTTTTCAAAGCCCGGCAGTAAGCTGCCATCGCCCATGACAAGGCTAACAGGTTCTTCACGGCTACGGGTATTGTCAATTTCTACGCCATTTTCAATAGCAACAGAAAAGTGAAGCTCTACTTTTGAGCCTTCAGCAATACGGGTTTCTTCATTGGGATTAATCATTTCAGTCATGTTGTTGCACTTCAGCACGTTGAATACGTTGTTTTTCGAGGAAAAACGTATCGATAAGCAGCAGAATTGTGCCTAAGGTAATGGCACTATCTGCAATATTAAAAGCAGGGAAATGGCTGTTGTTGTAGTACACATGAATAAAATCGACCACATAACCTAAAGAGACACGGTCAATTAAATTACCGATGGCACCACCCAAAATGAGGGCAATCGCCAGCGGTAAAATCACGATTTTTTTTGGCATACGCATGAGCCAAAATACAAAAATGACAGACACTAAACCTGCGAGTGAAGTAAAGAAATAACGTTGCCATCCACCTGCATCGGACAAGAAACTAAAAGCTGCGCCATAGTTATGTAGCAATGTCCAATTTAAAAAGGGCAGTACCGGCACAGGATCTGCATAATTCAGATGTGTCGTTGCAATCCATTTCGTCCATTGGTCGAGAATAATCGCGACAATGGATAAACCCACCCACACTAAATTGTGTAGGTAGAATTGGAATAAGCCCTTTTTCGGTTGTGGATTAGGCATATTTTCTCTCTTCGCCTTGACCTGTAGGAAGGTTGATAATACAACGAGAACACAGACTTGGATGTTCAAGATGTGTATTTACATCTGGAAGGACATGCCAGCAACGCGCACACTTTTCACCTTCCGCAGCCGATACCTTGACGCGTAAGCCTTCGAGATCAGTCGCTTCACCTTGGGTCTCATCAAATGCATTGACAATTACAGTTGAGGTAATTAGGACGAAACGAAGCTCATCATTTAATTGATCCAGTACCGTTTTGAGCTCAGCATTGGCCCAAAGTTCAACTTTGGCAGACAGATTTGAACCAATCAATTTAGCATTACGTGCAGCTTCAATTTGCTTGTTCACTGCCGATTTAACTGCAATCATGGTTTGCCAATCGGCTTCTGAAATTAGGTTCGCAGTTGAAGCAACAGGAATGTCATACCATTCAGTGGTGAACACGTATTTTTCAGTTTGACCCGGAATTAACGGCCAAGCTTCTTGTGCAGTAAAGGTCAAGATTGGTGCCATCCAACGGACAAAGGCTTGTACCAAATGATACAACGCGGTTTGTGCAGAATGACGTGCTTGAGAATCAGCTTTGGTGGTGTACTGACGGTCTTTGATGATGTCGAGGTAGAAACCGCCCAAGTCATTGATACAAAAATTAGTCAAAGCATTGGTGACGATATGGAAATTCATATCTTCGTAGGCTTGTTGAATGGTTTTCTGTACATCCGCAGCACGTTGTAAAATATATTGATCTAGTGCGATCAATTGGTCTACAGGTAACGCATCTGTTGCAGGAGTGAAACCATTTAAGTTGGCTAACAAGAAACGCAAGGTGTTACGAATACGACGATAACCATCTGATGCACGGCTAAAGATTTCTTTACCTGCGGTCATTTCATAACGGTAGTCTGCAGATGCAATCCAGAAACGTAAACCATCAGCACCCATATCTTTAATGATGTCTTGAGGGGCAATGATATTACCCAGTGATTTAGACATCTTACGACCTTTCTCATCCACCACGAAACCATGGGTGAGTAGGCCTTTATAGGGTGCACGCTTATTAATGGCAATCGAAGTCAATAACGATGATTGGAACCAGCCACGGTGTTGGTCTGAACCTTCAAGGTACAAATCAGCAGGATCAGTGAGTTCTTCACGTTCACGCAGTACGGCAAAATGGGTTGTACCTGAATCAAA
Source organism: Acinetobacter sp. ANC 4973 (assembly GCF_002135275.1). Taxonomy (NCBI): domain Bacteria; kingdom Pseudomonadati; phylum Pseudomonadota; class Gammaproteobacteria; order Moraxellales; family Moraxellaceae; genus Acinetobacter; species Acinetobacter sp. ANC 4973. Next base: position 169,631 of record NZ_NEGM01000003.1, on the reverse strand, counting down.
CCAGACATCTAAGGTGTCACGAACTGCATTGTAGTGCTGCGCATCTGCACCGATAAACTCAGATGCATCGCGGTTATACCAACCATCAATGCCTTCTTTTTCAATCAGTTTAGCCACTTCTTCAATCAGTTCAGGCGTACGAGGATGTAGCTCGTTGGTGTCTTTGTGCACGAAGAATGGGATTGGCACACCCCAAGTACGTTGACGTGAGATACACCAGTCTGGACGACCTTCAATCATCGAGTGAATACGGTTTTTACCCCAATCTGGTACAAAACTGATGTCATTTTCGATGGCATTGAGCGCATTTTGACGTAAGCCTTGATCATCCATGCTGATGAACCACTGTGGGGTTGCACGGAAGATGATTGGTGTTTTGTGACGCCAGCAATGTGGATAGCTGTGTTTGATCACCACATGCGCCCAAAGTTTATTGTTGGTCGTTAATGCTTCAATGATTTTCGGATTGGCTTTGTAAATATGTTCGCCTGCAAAAATGGGTGCAGTCGGTAAATACACACCGTTACCGCCGACAGGATTATCCACTTTTAAGTTGTACAGCAAGCCAACTTTATAGTCGTCCACACCATGGCCGGGAGCAGTATGTACCGCACCTGTACCACTGGTTGCGGTGACGTGTTCACCTAAAATGACGGGTACTTGGCGCTCAGAAATTAACGGATGTTGTAATTGTAGATTTTCAAGTGTGTTACCCCTAAAGTCTGCAATGACTTCAACGGTAGTAAAGCCATAGCGTTCAGTGGCAGATTCCACTAAATCTTTTGCCAAAATGAAGTTTTGCGTAGCTTTTTCTGTCCCGCGTGCGGTGACTAATTGGTATTCAATATCTGCATGTAATGAAACGGCTTGGTTGGCAGGCATCGTCCAAGGTGTCGTGGTCCAGATCACGATATCGGTTGAATCTGTAACACTTACACCGACACGTGCAGACAAATCAGCTAAATCAACAACGCTAAAACCGACATCAATCGCATCTGATTTTTTATCTTCATATTCAACTTCAGCTTCTGCCAGTGCAGAACCACAATCTAAACACCAGTTGACCGGTTTCAGACCGGGTTGGATATGACCTTGTTTTTGAATTTCGCCCAATGAACGCACAATGTTGGCTTCTTGTGCAAAGTTCATGGTTAAGTAAGGATTGTCCCAATCACCGAACACACCCATACGCACAAAGTCTTTCTTCTGTAATTCGACTTGAGTGTAGGCATATTCACGGCAATGTTTACGGAATGTTGCGGCATCGACTTTGACACCGACTTTCCCCACTTTTTCTTCAACTTTCAGTTCAATTGGTAAACCGTGACAGTCCCAACCCGGAACATAGGGCGCATCAAAACCATCCATAATACGGCTTTTGATGATGATGTCTTTGAGGACTTTATTCACCGCATGACCGAGGTGAATTTGACCATTGGCATAAGGAGGGCCGTCATGAAGCACATATTTTTTCTTGCCAATACGCGATGCACGAATCTGCTGATAAATGTTGTCGGCATACCACTCTTCTAACCATTTTGCTTCACGTACTGCAAGATTTGCTTTCATTGCAAATTCAGTACCTGGGAGGTTTAGCGTGGCTTTATAATCCACTGCATTTTCAGGAGTTTGCTTATCGCTCATGCAAGTTGTCTTCCAATTTAATCAGGCTTAGGCTGACGCATTTTACAGTAAAAAAATTTGGGATTTAAAAGGGAAAATGAGGGCTGTTTTGTCGAAACTCAAGCAGTTTCTCAACATCATCATCAATTCCCGCTTTTAATGCTTCAAGCGAAGGGTAGTCCTTTTCACCATGTAAATAGTTTAAGAACGTCACCCGCATTAACAGGCCATACAGATTAGCAGAAACATCAGGAAAATGTACTTCTAATCGCCATTCAGGATGTTCCTGTTTGATGGCTGGCCGTGTACCCACATGTCCTGCACCAAACAGGGCAGTGGGGTCATAAGCTGCAATCCCGAGTTTTTCAGGATGCTCGGCTTGGACTTTATCTTTTAAAGATTCGGTTTCACATAAGACTTCAACGCCGTAAATACCATTTAAACAGGGTTTATGACGGTTGAGACGGACATTGATGGTCGGGAAATTAATTGTCCGTCCAATTTGATCACCATATTGCACCCGACCTGTGATGCTATAAGGGCGACCTAATAATTGTGCAGCGAGTGCTAAATCACCAGCTTGTAAGGTTTGCCGAATACGGGTGGAACTGACCCGTTCACCGTTTTGTTCGATGGTATTTAAATTGGTGACATGGAAACCATAGTGACGTAGAAATTCGCTATTGCCCTGACGGTTTTTGCCAAAATGGAAGTCATCACCCAATACAAGGCTATGTGCATTGAGTTTTTGTTTGAGTATTTGTGCAAACTCTTCAGCACTTAAGCTACGGAAATAATTATCAAATTTTGCGATGACAATATAGTCGACACCCAGTTCAGTCAGATATTCGACTTTTTCACGTAATGAACTAATACGTGGCGGTGCTTCATAACCTTTAAAGAACTCTAAAGGTTGTGGTTCAAAAATCATCACCAAGGTTTTTAAATTTTGCGCTGCTGCAAGGTCTTTTAATTGTGCAATCATCGCCTGATGACCCAAATGTACACCGTCAAAATTACCAATGGTGACGGCAGTTTTTGGCAATTGAAAATTAGGCGCTAAAGCATTCAGGCGGAGCAGCTTCATGGGCGAATCAATAAATGAAAAATTATCAGGGCTATATATTGCCATAATCTTCAGCATTCGTCTTGTTGTTGTGTTTTTACTCAAAAAAATTAATGAAAGATTGGCTTTGTTATCAATTAAATTGATTAATCGAATAAAAATAAATCAATTTTTCTTATTCTTAAAGGCTCGTAAAATACGGATATAGCCTTTGATGAGCAACAGCGATGAAAAAGCCATTTTATCAACTTGAACAAATGCAAGATATTGTGCGCCAATTTACCCCAAACTGGTTTACTGCCAGCATGGGGACGGGTGTTGTGGCCTTGATTCTAGCTGAATTGCCCTTTGCCCACACTCTGATGGTGCAATTGGGAGCATCCTTATGGCAACTGAATATTGTATTGTTTATGACCTTTTGTATTTTATATGGGCTGCGTTGGCTCATTTATCCGACTGAAGCCAAACAAATTTTCTCGCATGCCAGTATGAGCCTGTTTTTGGGTGCCATTCCGATGGCACTGGCGACCATCATCAATGGCTTATTAAAGTTTGGCATTAGCCTATATGGCGATGGGGTGATTCAGCTGGCGCAGATGTTGTGGTATGTCGATGTATTGCTTGCGGTTGTTATTGCTTGGCTGGTGCCATTTTGTATGTTCAGTCGGCAGGAGCATCAATTACATAATATGACAGCAGTGTGGTTATTGCCGATTGTGGCTTGTGAGGTTGCGGCAACCTCTGGTGGTTTGTTGTTGCCACACATTGCCGAAGGGCAACAGGCAGTGGGCATTTTGGTTGGGAGCTATGTGTTATGGGGTATTTCAGTGTTGCCTGCCTTTGCAATTTTAACCATTTTAATGCTGCGTTTGGCACTGCATCAATTGCCCAGTAAGGAGTTGGCCATTACCAGTTGGTTGGCATTGGGCCCCATTGCGACAGGTGCATTGGCCTTGTTGGTACTGGGTGCACAAGCACCACAAGTATTGGCAACTGTGGAGATGCAAAGTTTAGGTGTGTTTTGTCAGCAGGCGGGGATCGTGGCGAGTATGCTGTTACTGGGTTTTGCTGTGTGGTGGTTGGGCATTGCCGTTTTAACCACCTTAAAACATGCCAAAACGGATTTACCTTTTAATTTGGGATGGTGGGGTTTAACTTTTCCATTGGGAGTATTAACCCTTGCAGTGCTGAATTTGGGGCAACAGATTCAGGTCAGTTTTATTCAGTCTATTGCTTATGCTTTGGCAATCATACTGGTGATGTTATGGCTGTTGGTGGTGAGCAAAACAGCGCAAGGTTTTTACCGTGGCAATTTGTTCTTTTCACCGTGTTTAAAATGCTATTTGGAGCAGAGATAAAGTTTTTCTCTTTTCGGAAAGAATAAATAAATTATGTAAGGGGGAAATAGGTGTTAAGTCTAAATTTTTTAATCCCCCTAAATCCCTAATGCCAGTCAGTTAAGAAATTGACTGGAATTTTATTTTTAAATTCATGATGTTATTCGATACGCGGAAACGTCATTCGCAACTGTTCGAGGCATGAGGTGTATACACCGCAAGATTAAAAAAGTAAGGTTTCTGCGATTTATTAATCAATAGAAGGTATTTGGCGAGTTTTGCGGATGACAAATGCCTTTGATTACTTTGGGCTTATCCAAAGTAATAGATGAGCTCCAAGTATTTGATTTAAAAAATATAAGACTCCGTCATGAACAACTAAAAACTAAGGACTTTATTTCTAAAACCCTTAACTGATTGGCATTACCCTAAATCCCACCTTTTTAAAGGTGGACTTACTGCCATGAATACCTTCAAGAAAATAAGTAAAAGCACAGCTCCTCAAGAAAAATACCCCTTTGAAAAAGCGGATTAAAATTTGCACCTGATGGTATTTTCTTTTCTAATGAGCACACTTTTTACCTTTCTCCATGAGTACATCACATGATTTCTGATCTGGCTTTAATTATGGCATTGCCAAATGAATCGAAAGGCTTATTTGAGCAAGCAGGGATTGATGTGCATTACAGTGGTATCGGTAAAGTCAATGCGGCATTTAAAGCCTTTGAGGTGATTCAAAAGACTGGTTGTAAAACGCTATTAAATTTGGGCACAGCAGGCAGTTCACATTTTGATGCACATAGCTTGGTTGAAGTCATGACGTTTGTACAACGCGATATGGATGTTTCACCACTGGGCTTTCAGGTGGGTGTGACCCCGATGGATCATGATTATCCAGCTGAAATTGCTTTAGATGTCCATTTCGGGCATTTAGCCCAAGGGATTTGTGGCACGGGAGACAGCTTTGAAACAGGTCTACCGAAAGTGCCGTGTAACCTCGTGGATATGGAAGGTTATGCTTTGGCCAAAGTGTGTAAAAAGTTAGATGTACGTTTAATTTCAGTCAAATATATTACCGATGGCGCAAATGATACGGCACATTTAGAGTGGGAAGAAAATTTATTATTGGGGGCGCAAAAATTATTGGCACTTTATCAAAAGCATTTTGTTTAAAATGAAAATCGTGAGTTTTTATTATTAAATTATTAGTAAGTCATTTATTGGGAAGTTTGGCGACCATAGAGGGCTATGGTCGTATGCCAAAATTATCGCGCACGATAATTTAAGGTTTATGCACGAGGAATAACGCCATATAACATCATATGGACTGTATGTTGAATAATACGTTGCTGCATACTGCGGTTACGTAAAGTTTTGCCTGTCACCATTTCCATTTGGGTGGCAAAATCTGCATAGTTTTGTGTGATAGCCCAAATGTTAAGAATTAACAGCTCAGGATCAATTTCCTTGGCAATTTTTCCCTGTTCTTGCCATAAAGCAATCACTTTGGCTTTACGCTTCACCAATTTCTTTAATGGACCTTTTAAAATAGGCAAGATATGTGGCGCACCTTGAATCACTTCCAAAGCAAACAATCGAGACGCTTTCGGTTGGGTACGAGAAACCTCAATTTTCTGCAATAAATAATTGCTGATTGCTTCTTCAGGTTCGAGGTCTGTTTCCAGCATTTGCAGTGGAGAAAGCCACTTTTGCAATACCGTGGTCAGCACTTCAACATATAGCGCTTCTTTATTTTCATAATAATAGAAAATATTAGATTTGTGCATTTCAGCAATTTGAGCAATTTCGTCTAAGCTTGCTCCATTAAAACCATAAAGGGAAAATACATCCAGCGCTGCATTTAGCAGTTGATGTCGTTTTTGAGTACTCTTTTTTTGTTCCATTGGCAATGCGACAATAATCAAAATTGGAATCTTAAATTGTACGGCAAATCGTCAGATTTGTGCACAGGCAAAAGTTTTAATTTGATGAATATTGGTGATTTATTTTTTAGATTGGCGATTAAAGCATTCACTTTTTGAGCAATGTAAAACTATCCTGAAAAAGACCAAATGGAATAAATTAATGAATATTTATTAAAACTTTCAATAAGATTGAATTTTTATATTTTGTCATGTCTTACATTTAAGCCGTTAGCTGTTGCATGAATGCTTAAAATGACTCAAGAATCAGCTTACATTTAGACAACAGAATGCTGAAATGAGCCCAAACTAAACCAGAGTAATGTGCCCATTTCACCTGTAAAAATTATGTTGCCAATACGGCATTTAAAACCTGTTGCTCTAATTCGGTAAACGCATAATCTTTTTTTCGTGGTCGTGCCAAATCTACTTTAAATTGCTTAGCAATATGGCCTTTATCGAGCAGGATAATGCGATCGGCCAATTGTACGGCCTCACTGACATCATGCGTGACCAAAATAGCGGTAAAACCCTGTTCACGCCATAGTTTTTCAATCAGTGCCTGCATGTCTAAACGCGTCAGTGCATCCAGTGCGCCTAAAGGTTCATCGAGTAATAAAATGCGTGGTTTGTGTGACAGTGCACGTGCCAATGCAGTACGCTGACGTTGCCCACCTGAAAGTTGCGAAGGCCACAATGCGGCTTTATCTTTTAGTCCGACTTTTTCTAAAAGGGAGGAGGCATTGTCTTGTTGTTGTTTGGCTAAACCGAGTTGTACATTTTGTTCAATGCTGCGCCATGGTAACAGTCGTGGGTCTTGGAACATGACTCGAATATCATCACTAGTAATGCCTTCACGAATGTGACGAGCCGATTTAAACTTAATTTCACCATAACTCGGTTGTTCTAAATCGGCAATCAGGCGCAGTAACGTACTTTTACCACAACCACTACGCCCGACAATAGCAAGGAATTCTCCTGGTTGAATATGCAGGTCTAAATCTTCTAAGACACTGACTTCACCGTAAAATTTATATAATTGCTCAATCAAAATTTCTGCACCGACCACAGCGCTTGGATTGATGTCGGTAGTGACAGGATATTGGGGTGCCGTAGTATCTTCAGCGACGTGGCGCCCTATGCTTAAATCAGTCATAACCCATTCCTTATTTTTGGTATCCAGCATGCCAGCGCAATAGATATTTTTCTAAAGTCACTGCCAAGACATCCGCTAATTTACCCAGTAGGGCGTATAACAAAATCCCGACCAGTACCACATCTGTTTGTAGAAATTCACGTGCATTCATGGTCATGTAGCCAATGCCCGATTGAGCCGAAATGGTTTCTGCCACAATCAGCAATACCCAAACCAAACCCAGTGAAAAACGTAGGCCCACTAAGATGGACGGCATTGCACCCGGTAAAATAATGTCTTTATACAATTGCCAACGTGTCAGTCCGTAGCTTTTACCCATTTCAATCAATTGTGGATCGACTGAACGAATCCCATGATAGGTATTAATATAAATTGGAAAAAACACCCCAATGGCTACAAGAAATAATTTTGCTGATTCATCAATTCCAAACCATAAAATCACCAAAGGAATTAAAGCTAAAGCAGGAATATTACGGATCATTTGCAAGGTGGTATCGAGTAGCGTTGATGCCAGTTTAGATGAGCCATTGAGTAGTCCCAGCAGTAAACCCAAACCACCGCCAACCAGTAAACCCAGTAGGGCACGTCCAGCACTGACTTTGACATGTTGCCAAAGTTCACCGCTGATCAATAGCTGCCAAAATGCAGTCACGACAGCACTTGGTGCAGGCAGAATACGGCTGGCTAAAAGCCCAGTGCTCGACGCGATTTGCCAAATCAAGATCAGAACGATGGGGAACAACCAAGGCAGCAAACGCTGCCCAAATGCTGTTCCACGTGAAACCTTAGTTTTTACCAAGGCTTCAGCAGAAATGCTTTTGCTCATTAAGCCGGCTCCTTAGTTTTGACTGCTTTTTTGGCTTCATCGGGAACATAGTTATTCGCTACGATTTCACCAAATGGCCCTGTTAAATTCGGTTGTGCTAATTTTTGACGTATTTCTAATGGAAGCAATGGGAACACTAATTCAGCAAAGCGAATGGATTCTTCTAAATGAGGATAGCCCGAGAAAATGAAGGTATCGATACCCAAAGCGGCATATTCCTGAATCCGTGCAGCGACAGTTTCTGGGTCTCCGACCAGTGCCGTACCCGCACCACCACGGACTAAGCCGACACCTGCCCAAAGGTTAGGCGAAACTTCTAGTTTAGTTCGATCACCATTATGTAATTCAGCCATGCGACGTTGGCCCACGGAGTCCATTTGCTTGAATTTTTTCTGTGCTGCGGCAATGGTGGCATCATCGACATATTGGATCAGTTCTTCAGCTGCTGCCCATGCTTGTTCATTGGTTTCCCGCACAATGACGTGTAAGCGAATACCATAATTTAACGTCCGGCCACGTGCTGTGGCTTTAGCACGCATGGTTTCTACTTTTTCTTTTACCGCAGCAGGTGGTTCACCCCAAGTTAAATAGGTATCGACTTGTTCCGCAGCAAGTTCAAGGGCTGCATCAGAAGAACCACCGAACCAAAGGGGTGGATACGGCTTTTGTACTGGTGGATAAAGCAGTTTTGCATCATCGACTTGTAAGCGTTCGCCGTGGAAAGTAAAGGATTCACCTGTATGCGAACGAGTTAAAATTTCACGCCAAATTTTGGTGTATTCAGCAGCAGTTTGATAGCGCGTTGCATGATCTTCGTAGACTCCATCGCCTTTTAATTCTTGCTCATCACCGCCTGTTACCAGATTGAGTAACACTCGACCATTGGATAGACGATCAAAGGTTGAAGCCATACGTGCCGCCAGTGCAGGTGTCGTTACTCCCGGACGTAATGCCACGAGAAATTTCAAATTTTTGGTGGCATCAATTAAACTTGCGGCAGTAATCCACGGATCTTCACATGAACGACCTGTTGGAATAAGTACCCCTTCATAGCCCAAGTGATCTGCCGCGACCGCAATTTGTTTCATATAAGCATGATCAACTTGGCGTGCACCTTTACTGGTTCCTAAGTAACGACTATCACCATGGGTAGGAATAAACCAAAAGATTTTCATGTCAGATTTCCTTCGTTAATTTTGAATAAATTACTGTTTGCTCGGAAGTGTCCAGACCGCGTCTTGAACGTTAATTTTTTGTGGAATCAGTTGAACCTGCTGAAATAAATCAGCGATATTTTGTTGTGTCTGGATCACTTCAGGCGTTAAGGTCTGAATTGGTGATGGTTTTAAGCGGCGATCAAAAACACGCTGTGCAATGCTTTTATTTAGACCCGTACTTTGTGCATAAATATCTAAAGCCACTGTTTGATTTTTTAAAATCCATTGGTCTGCGCTATTCAATCCGCCAATAAACTGCGCTACAGCCTGTGGGTGTTCAGTAATGAACTTGGGATTGGCAATATAAAATGAATAGGTTTTTGGAAAATCTGCCGCACTGCTGAGTACTTTCGCTTTACTGTCTAGCTCCGCCGCACTTAAGTAGGGATCCCAAATTGACCATGCATCAATAGATTGCTTGTCAAATGCAGCGCGCGCATCCGCTGGGGGCAACCAGATGGGTTGAATATCTGTCCAGCTTAAACCCGCTTTTTGTAAGATCTTTGCCAGTAGCTCATGGGCACTCGAACCTTTTTGTACCGCAATGCGTTTACCTTTTAAATCAGCAATGCTTTTAATGCTGCTACCTGCTGGAATAAGTAAGGCTTGAGAGTGTTCAGGCACCACTTCATAACCGATGTAACGTAAATCTTTATTGGCTGCTTGAGCGAAGATTGGGGGAGTATTACCGACATAGCCAAAATCGACTGCATTCACGGCCAATGCTTCAAGCATTTGTGGGCCAGCAGGGAACTCGCGCCATTCAATTTTAGCTTGAGGAAATTGCTGTTCAAATAAGGCGTGTTGACGCGCAACCAATAAATTTAAGGATGATTTTTGGTAGCCAATAGACAATGTTTTGACTGGAGTACCTGCACTGGTTGCAGATGTGTTGGCTTGTTTTTGTTCAGGTTTTTGGCATGCAACCAGCCCAAGACTGAGTGCGGTCACAGCAATTAGGCTAAAAGATTTAAGTACACCCATGATGCTAATCCTATTATTTATTTGCTGGCCTGATTTAAAATGGCAGCTTGAATATTGATTTTATTGGGGATGAGTTTTTGTTGATAAAACGCATCAGCGACATATTGCTGTTCTTGAGTCACTTCCGCAGAAATGGGTTGCACACCGAAACCCATGCGTGAAATAGAGGTTTTCAGGATGTCGGACGATAACCCTGTAGGTTTTTCTAATAGTTTTGCCGCTTCATCTTGGTGCTGTGAAACCCATTGGGTGGTGGTGTTAAGTTCATTCACCAGCGTTTTTAAAATTTCTGGGTTTTGCTCAGCAAATTTACGCTCGGCTAAATAGAATTGGTGGTTGCTAACGAGGTTCTGACCGGTGGCCAGAATACGCGCACCAATTTGATGTTCGGCTGCTGCAAAGAAGGGATCCCAAATGACCCATGCATCGACAGCGCCACGTTCAAAGGCAGCACGTGCATCAGAAGGTGGCAGGTAAACCACTTGAATGTCTTGCAGCGTCAGTTTATTGGCTTCTAGTAGTTTTAATAATAAATAATGTACGTTTGAGCCTTTATTCAGCACAACCCGTTTACCTTTTAAGTCTTGAATGCTTTTGATCGGTGAATCTTTTTGTACAATCAGTGCTTCTGCCAAAGGCGCAGCGGGTTGGTTGGCAATATAAACCAAGTTTGAATTTGCCGCCTGAGCGAAAATAGGGGGTGCTTCACCAGCTTCACCAAAGACAACACTGCCGACATTTAAGCCTTCAAGTAATTGTGGGCCAGCAGGGAATTCAACCCACTTTACGGTCACGCCTTGTTCTTTTAACGCACTTTCTAAAGAGCCTTGTGCCTTAATAATCGGCAATAAACCATATTTTTGAAAACCAATATTTAAGGTCACCGTTTCAGCTGGTTTTTTGCCACAACCAGACAGCATCATTGCACCGGCAATTACTGAAGAAAGAACCAGAAATTTCGCTAAAAAAGGTGCTTGAATGGTGCTCATGAACGTGTGCTCCGCAACAGGAAGTGTTGAATATTGCACACAGGCTAAAGTCTTTTCTTTTTCGAAAAAAATAAAAAAATAGGGATTGATCATGAATAAAAAAGATAAATAAAAAACAGCAAAGCTTTGCTCAAAAAACGATTTATATGGTCAGTAAAATATGTAAATTTATTTTATAAGTTATTAATTATTATTGTATTTTATTCTAAGTGTGACATGGCTATAAGTTTATGAAAAAAGTGTATAAGTTAAATGCGCCAGATTCAGCCAAATGCGAGATAAAGTTATCAAAAATAAAGATATCGTAAAATAAAAAAAGCCACCTTAAAGTTAATACCAGTCAGTTAAGGATTTTAGAAATAAAGTCCTTAGCTTTTTAGTTATTCATGACGGAGTCTTATATTTTTTAAATCAAATATTTGGAGCTCATCTATTACTTTGGATAAGCCCAAAGTAATCAAAGGCATTTGTCATCTGCAAAACTCGCCAAATACCTTTTATTGATTAATAAATCGCAGAAACCTTACTTTTTCAATCTTGCGGTGTATACACCTCATGCCTCGAACAGTTGCGGATGACGTTTCCGCGTGTCGAATAACATCATGAATTTAAAAAATAAAATGCCAGCCAATTTCTTAACTGACTGGCATTACACCTTAAAGTGACTTTTTGAAGACCAATGAATTACGTTGATAGTTATATAGGGCCTGACGTGTATTCGGCAGATCATCGACACTGGCAGGTTCAAAGCCATGTTCCACAAACCAATGTGCGGTACGTGTGGTCAATACAAACAGTTGCTGAATGCCTAAGCCTTTTGCCTTGTCTTCCAAATAGTGCAGAATTTGGCTGCCCCGATTGGATTTTCGATAACTTGGATCGACCGCGACACAGGCAATTTCCGCCGACTGAATTTCATTGGCAGCCGTGGGAATGGGGTAAAGCGCTGCACAGGCTAAAATCATGCCATCCCGTTCAATCACTGCAAATTGCTCAATTTCACTTTCGAGTCGTTCACGCGAGCGATAAACCAAAATCCCTTCAGCTTCGAGTGGACGAAGTAAATTCATCAAGCCGCCAACATCTTGAATATTGGCGGTGCGAACTTCTTCATAATGTGCATCGGTCATCATGGTGCCTGAACCATCGCGGGTGAAAAGTTCTTCCAGTAATGCACCATCGTAAGTATAGGAAATCAGATGAACGCGATTGACCCCTTGAAGGGAGGCATTTTTTGCCCCACGGAGCTGTAAAGCAATATCGGGGTTTGAGTCTTGATATTGTAAAATATGCTGATCGAGCTGATGGGGTGGAATTTCTCGTTGTAATTGCCCCAACTCATTGACTAAACCTTGTTGTTTACCCAAGAAAATCAGTTTATCTGCTTTCAGTAATATTGCGGTATTGGTTGCCACTTCTTCTGCGACCAAGTTAAACACTTCACCCGTATTGGAATAACCGGTTGGGCCGAGCAAGACAATATTATGATTTTTAAGATGGCGTTGAATGGCGTGAGTATCTACAGTGCGCAGTTCACCGGTCAGTTGAAAGTCAATGCCATCACGAATGCCATAGGGTTTGGCGGTGACAAAATTGCCTGAGATCACATCAATACGTGCGCCGTACATCGGTGAATTGGCCAGTCCCATAGAAAGTAAGGCTTCAATTTGCAAGCGAATAGAACCGACTGCGTTCATGACACAACTTAAAGATTCGCGGGTGGTAATGCGGCGGTGCTTATGAAATGGCGTTTCAATACCACTGGCTTTTAAATTTTGATTGATTTGCGAACGTGCGCCATGAACTAAAATCAAGTGAATGCCTAAAGAATGTAACAGGGCAATGTCATGAATAATATGTTGGAAATTTTCATGTTGTACTGCTTCACCATCAAACATAATGACAAAAGTTTTATTCCGATGGGCATTGATATAAGGCGCAGAATGTCGAAACCAATGCACATATTGCAAAGTTATGCTTTGTGATGTTTCAGAGGAATTCGCGTGCATACCTATCTCAAATGAAGAATAAAATCCTATGCATGATTCTAATCAAAAAAAAGCTGAGCGGAACAATAAAATAAAAAAAACACCTTAACGATGGTTAAAGTGTTTTTAAGAGCTGATAGATTTAATGAACACGTACGGAAAATAAATGCCTTAGTTTTGAATACGAAGAATGCGATTGTTACGTTCATTCACTAAAACATAATCACTATTTATTTTATACCATTGTTGATAACGACCTGTTTTAGCTAAGCGGCGTGCTTCACGGTCACTGACTTGAAAACGTGAGTTGCTGTATTGACGTGGTAGGGTTTGACCGACACGCCAGTCACGGCTTGGGTTAACACGCTTATTGTCATAACGATCGTGGTCATAATGGTTGTTGTTATTGTTCCAACGATTGTCTTGAGTATGGTTGTTATAGCGTTGCTGATCGTCATAACGATGATCCGATGCTGCCATTGCAGACGTTGCCATCAATGCAGATAAAGACAGCGCAATTGTAGTGATCATTTTTTTCATTTCTTTCACCTTATTTCAAATAGAATGCTTATTTCGATGAGTTAAAAATAACGAAAAAGTCGAGATAAAAGATGAGAGCTGTATAGTTGAATTGTGAAATTCGTGGAGAAAAAAAGAAGATGGCAAAACGCTGAAAAAGCCACAGAGCAAGACTAAGCGCTAAAATAAACAAGACGGGAGACATAAAAAAAGCCCAAATTTGCGTTTGAGCTGAGTGTGTTTAGAATAGGGGACTAGAACCCTTGAATACGCAGAATATTATTACTGTCGGTATCGACTAAAATATAATCATTATTAATTTTGTACCATTGTTGATTACGCGACGGTTTGGGTAAGTCATGCTCTTTATAATCGACTTTATAACCATTACCACGATAATGCTGTGGCATCACATAACCCGTTTGCCATTTATGCTGCTGTAACCGTTTTACGCCACGTTCTTCGCGAACCCGACGTTTATCTTGCATACGGTCATCGTCGTCATCATTGTCACGAAAGTCGCGCCCTTTATTCTCAGATTGATGACGTGGTTGATCCCAATTGCGGTCGTTATCGTGAGGTGCAGCAGTGGTTACACTGTTTGCCATCAATGCACTGAAAGAAATTGCCAAAATTGTCAAAATCTTTTTCATGTTGAACCCCCATAAAAAAAGTATTAATTTCACTAACACTAATGTACGAAATAATTGCAGAGAAACTGTGAAGATCAATCACTCATTTATTAAAAAATGCAGAGACAATCAGGATATTCTGCATCTATAGCGCATGATTGAAAAATTTGAAGACATTTTTATAGTTTGGATTAAAGACCATAAAAACAGCATTTTGATTAAAAAATTGTATCCAATTTTGGACATTCATTTTATGGTTTTCAACGGCTGCTGTCAAAATGCTATAACAATGTATTACAACAGGTTAGTCCAGCATATTTTAGTTCCATTGTTCGGCTAAGTCTTGTAAGGAGCGGATGGCTTCAGCAATGCTTTCTGCTTGCTTGGCATCATTGAGACCGATTATTAAGGCTGTTGAAAGTTGTAAATTTTCAATCGAGCGAATGGTATCCATTTTACGTTTTGGGTCAGCCATTTTAGATTCCTCAAATGTGGTGTTTTGCCATGAGGATCAGCATAGCTGGATTGAATTGATTTGAAAAACCATATATTTTTATAAAATTTATTTGAAAATACGATTAAAAGTCATGTTTATGCAATATACGGTGAAATGCTTTAAAAAATAGCCATAAAAAAGGAAGCACGTTCTGCTTCCTTTTTAGTTTAAAGCTTAGTCCTGTGCATCAATACTTTCACCATTCATCGCTAAGCTGTCTTCACCCATTAAATACAGGTAAGCCGGCATAATCATTTCAGGTGTGGCTAAGGTTTTTGGATCTTCATCTGGATAGGCTTTAGCACGCATGGCTGTACGGGTCGCCCCGGGATTAATACAGTTGAAACGTACATTAGGGTAGACATTTTCTTTGGCAAAGATCTGGTTGACGGCTTCAATGGCAATTTTGGATACCGAGTATGCACCCCAACGCTCACGTGCTTCGCGACCAACGCCTGAACTGGCAAAAACCACAGAGGCGTGATCTGATTTGTTAAGTAGTGGCAACAGTTCTTGGGTCAAAATAAAAGGTGCGCGTAGATTCACTGCCATCACATCATCCCAAACATCAATCGGGTAATGAGCGAGTTCTGTGCGTTCACCCAGAATCCCAGCATTATGCAAAATGCCGTCTAAGCGACCAAATTGTTTTTCTAAAGTATCGACCAGTAATTCATAATCTCGAGGAGAGGCGCTGGAGAGTTGCAACGGTAGAATAGCCGGTTGTGGTGCACCTAAACTTTCAATTTCATCATAAATGACTTCAAGTTTATTTAAGGCACGTCCATGCAGTACCACTGTTGCACCGTGTAGTGCATAGCTCAGTGCTGCTGCACGACCAATACCATCGCCCGCACCTGTAATCAGGATAATGCGATCTTTTAACAGATCGGGGCGAGGTTGATATTCTGAATATTTCATTGCAGACCTCCTCGTTTATTGTATTTTTATGTGTTTATGAAATCAGAGAATGATGTTGTTGTTTAGGCATAAGCAGTTGCTGAATCACCTGCTGCAATTCAGCAACAGTATTTACTATACAATCCGCTTGCCATGCTGTTAAGTCATCTTTGTGCTGCAATGGTAAATAACCATAGGCCGCTAAGATGGTGTACATCTGGGCATGACGACCCGCATCGATGTCACGTGGATGGTCACCGACATAGATACAATCTTCTGGCTGAATCTGAATGTGTTTCGCTGCCAAATACATCGGTTCAGGATCGGGTTTGGTCTTGCTGACATCTTCTGGACAGACCAAAACAGCACAGCGATCGGTCAAATTCAGCGCTTTAAGTAAGGCTTCGCTTAACCAACGTGGCTTATTGGTAACAATGCCCCACGGAATATCTTGGCTTTCTAATGCTTCTAGCAGTGGATACATGCCTTCAAACAAGTCAGTCTCTACTGCAATATCATTGCCATAGATATCTAAAAAACGTTGTCGATGAGCGAGAAAAACTGGATCTTCAACATCCAATTCTGGATAAACCAATTTCACCATAGCACGTGCGCCTTCCGACACTTGGGTGCGAATTAGATCGGCAGCCACCACTTCACATTGTTTATCGCGGCACATATCTTGAATAATGCGAATAAAGTCAGCAGCAGTGTCAATGAGTGTGCCATCTAGGTCAAACAGAACCGCTTTCATTCGGCACCTGCTTTGACGGTATAGACCATGTAGTTCACGTCAACATTTGGTGCCAACCAATAACGCTTCGTGAGTGGATTGAAATGTAATCCTGTCATGTCTTTGAGGGTTAAACCCGCACTACGAATATCATGTGCCAGCTCAGATGGTTTAATAAATTTATGATAATCATGGGTGCCTTTTGCCAGCATGCGTAACACATATTCCGCGCCAATAATGGCGAATAAATATGATTTTGGATTACGGTTAATGGTCGAAAAGAACACATGACCACCCGGTTTGACCAGTGTTTGGCAGGCTTGAATAATCGATGCCGGATCGGGTACATGCTCCAGCATTTCCATACACGTCACTACGTCATATTGTCCCGCTTGTTCTTGGGCTAATTCTTCTACTGGAACTTGACGGTATTCAATATTGCTCACACCTTCTTGTTCGGCATGAATACGTGCGACATTTAATGGGGCTACACCCATGTCGATACCCAAAACCTGAGCGCCACGACGTGCCATACTTTCAGATAAAATACCGCCACCACAGCCGACATCAAGTACTTTTTTGCCTGCAATGCCACCTGAATGTTCATCAATCCAATTTAAGCGTAAAGGGTTAATTTGATGCAGTGGACGGAACTCAGAATGCTGATCCCACCATATGGCTGCGAATGCTTCAAATTTGGCAATTTCTTGTGGATCAACATTCAATTGCGACATCGGTGTCACCTCAATCAAGTCATTATAATTTAAAAAATCTCATCTGCATTAGTGTAGCGTTAATTCTAAAAAAAGCGATAAAAGCTGTAAAAAAGTTCACAGAATGAAAACGAATTCGGGATAATTGATTTATAGTGATCGTATAAACTCATCATAATGATTTAGAGGACAATAAGGTCAATGAAACAATTCCTTTTCAGTAGTGTTGCTACTGCTATTTTTGCCTTTTCAGGCACGGCAATGGCTGCCAATTTTGTTGCAGGTAAAGATTACACCGTTGTTGCCAATCCCGGTACAGTTCAGGTTCCAGGGAAAATTGAAGTCCGTGAATTCTTTTGGTATGGCTGCCCACACTGCTTTAAATTAGAACCACATATGCAGACTTGGCTCAGAAATATTCCGAAAGATGTCAATTTTATCCGTACACCGGCTTCAATGAACCCATTGTGGGAGCAAGGCGCGCGTGGTTATTATGTTTCAGAAGCTTTAGGCATCCGTAAAAAAACCCATCTTCCGCTGTTCCATGCAATTCATGAGGGTGGTCAACAAATTTTCGATCAAAAATCACAAGCTAAATTTTTTGTGAAATATGGTGTACCTGAAGCCAAATTTAACAGCATGTTTAATTCATTTGCGATTACCTCAAAAGTGGCTCAGGCAAATAAATTGGCACAGCAATACCAATTGACAGGCGTGCCTGCAATTGTGGTGAATGGTAAATATGTGGTGCAAGGTGAAGACGGTAAAGTAACGCAAGTGGTGAGCTACTTGGTGGAAAAAGAACGTAAAGCAAAATAATTTTTTTGTATAAAAGCCCGCAATCATTGTAATGCCAGTCAGTTAAGAAATTGACTGGCATTTTATTTTTTAACTTCATGATGTTATTCGATACGCGGAAACGTCATTCGCAACTGTTCGAGGCAAAACTATTTTAAAAAAATAAGGTTTCTGCGATTTATTAATCAATAAAAAGTATTTGGCGAGTTTTGCGGATGACAAATGCCTTTGATTACTTTGGGCTTATCCAAAGTAATAAATGAGCTCCAAGTATTTGATTTAAAAAATACAAGACTCTGTCATGAATAACTAAAAACTTTATTTCTAAAACCCTTAACTGACTGATTGCGGGTTTTTTATGTCTGAGGGTTTAGGGGCGGGATGACTCCGCTGCTGTCGTTGGCACCATATCCCAATTCGAAATACCCCGAAAAATTAAGTGAACTTGGGTAATGGTCTGTAGCTTGAATTGTTTTTGTTGTTCTAGGCGTGCTTGGTCTTGAAATTGACGACTCATGTTCATCCACGTCATGGCCCAAGTAAAGGATAAATTGATTAAAATATTGGCAAGGACTTGTAAGTCTTGTGCATTACGAATGTGTTTGACCGTTTCCATTTGCGCTAAATCATTGGCCAAATCTTCAATTAAAAAATTAATTTCACGTGCAATGGCATGTCGAATCACTTCCGAGCCTCCCCAACGCTCTGCAATCAAAAACACCCAAGGTTCAGGATTATGCTCAACGGCTTGGAAAAACAGATCTAAGCTAATTTTTGTTTTGGTATTAGGTTGATAAATATAGGCTTGCCCCAGTTGATGCAAAATGCCTTTTAAATGCAGTGCAACTTGATCCACCAACTCTAGTCCAAGCTCATTCATGTCTTGAAAGTGACGATAAAAAGCCGTCGGTACTAAACCGACATGGCGTGCGATTTCACGCAAACTAATGCTACTGAAAGAACGTCCAGACGTGCTTAAAGCAAGTGCAGCATCCAAAAGTGCTTGGCGGCTTTGTTGTTTGCGCTCATCCCGTATCGACATTCGACTACCCTAAAAAGATCCTGAGCGAAGTCTATCAAAAAAATACAGATTAAACGACGAATGTCAGTGAACAGGTGTTGACTGAATGAAAAAATAATTATAGTGTACAAGTGTTCACTATAAGAACACCTGTTCACTCAAATAAATAACCAGCAATAAAAGAGGAACGTCATATGAGTCATGTGATGCAGTATCAGCCGCAATGGATTCGAGAAGATTTCGTCGATTTTATTGCTGAAAAAATAAATCCACTGTGGGCGTGGAAAAAAGTGAAAGCCACGATTGTCGATATTCAAGCCATTGCGCCTGATTTTTATCAAATTCAGCTGCAACCGAATCATAACTTCCAAGCCGAGGCTTTTTCTGCTGGGCAAAGTATTTTAGTGACTGTGCTGATCGCGGGTGTGCGTCAGCAACGACATTATTCGATTGTGAAAATCACCAATACTGGCAACATCATCATTGCAGTGAAACGTCAGGGCAAAGTATCGAATGCTTTAAGCCATTTGAGCAGCGGCAGTGTGGTGGAAATTTCACAGGCTCAAGGTGATTTCAGTTTAAATTCATCTCCAGATTCTATTTTATTGCTGGCTTCAGGCAGTGGTATCACTGCAATTTATGCGCTGCTACAACAGGCACTCACGCAAAAAATTAGCCAGATTGACCTGATTTATTTTAGCCGTGATGAGGCTTTTCATGCCGAACTGTTGCAACTGGCAGAGCAATATCCACAGTTGCACTATCATTATTTTAATACCGTGGCACAGCAGCAACATTTAACTTTACCACTGCTGGAAACTACGGTGGCAGATTTCGGGCAACGCCTAAGCTATGCCTGTGGTGCTGCGGGCATGATGCAAAGCCTGAATCAAATTTATCAACAGTTGGGTATTGCTCAGCAGTTGAAACAAGAATATTTCCAAGTCTTAGTTGATGAAACAGCTTCTGTACAACCAGTGGTGTTTTTACGTGCGCAACAACAGTTTGAGGCCAAGAGTAATTTACTGGACAGTGCTGAACAGGCGGGTTTAAGACCCGCGCATGGTTGTCGTATGGGCATTTGTAATACCTGTACCTGTACCAAAGTCAGTGGTTCAACCAAAAACGTATTGACCGGTGAAATTGACCACGATAGCAATACCCAAATTAAATTGTGTATTAGCCAAGCGGTGAGTCCTGTGGTGATTAATCTTTAACAATATATTGTGCTTATTTTGGCTGAGGAGAAAAACAATGAATATGTCAGTTAAATTTACAGAAACGAGTAAATCGAAACATCTAAATGCGGAACAAATGGCAGCATTTGGTCAACAAGTCGATGCTATCCGCCGTGAAATTATGGACAGTATTGGCGAGCAAGATGCCCAATACATTTATAAAATTCGTAATTTTGTTCGCTATAGTGAAATCGCATCACGCGGTATGTTGATGTTCGGTGGCTGGATTCCACCGATTTGGTTGTTGGGTACAGGTTTATTGGGTATTTCTAAAATTGTAGAGAATATGGAGTTAGGGCATAACGTGATGCATGGTCAATTCGACTGGCTCAATGACCCAAGCTTAAATGGTGCCAATTATGATTGGGATACCATGGCCACAGGCGATGATTGGAAATACACGCATAATTATATTCATCATACCTATACCAATATTGTCGGCAAAGACCATGATGTTGGCTATGGCTTGTTGCGTGTCAGCGAGTCGCAAAAATGGGAACCGCGCTTTTTATTCAATATTCCTTTAGCCATTCAATTGATGGTGTTTTTTGAATGGTATGTTGGCTTGCAAAATTTGCATATTGAAGATGTCGTGGCTTATAAAACCAAAACATGGAAAGAAGTCTGGAAAGATTCAGCGAAATTCCGTAAGAAAGCAGTACGTCAGGTCACCAAAGATTATGTATTTTTCCCGTTGATTGCAGGACCCAATGCCATTCCTGTGTTTGCGGGTAATGCTGTCGCCAATGTCATTCGTAGCTTATGGTCATCAGCGGTGATTTTTAATGGTCATTTCACTGAAGATGCAGAAACCTTTGAAGCAGACAATACTGAAAATGAGACCCGTGCGGAGTGGTATTTACGCCAAATTCGTGGCTCAAGTAATTTTACGGGAACCGAATGGTTACATATTTTAAGTGGCAATTTAAGTCATCAAATTGAACATCATTTATTCCCAGACATGCCCGCCAATCGTTATGCAGAAGCAGCACCTAAAATTCGTGCCTTATGTGCAGAATATGGCATTCATTATAACGAAGCCAGTTTTATAAAACAGTTTGGCAGTGTATGGGTACGTTTAGCCAAAGCTTCATTGCCAAATCACTGGTCGTCTAGCATTACCCAGTCTATGCAAAAGGTGAAAGGACTGTTTGCCTGATTGAATGGAGCAAATGCTGAGTCACTATCTAAAATGTGGTTTAGCATTCAAAGTTTTGGTATAGGCATGATAGATAACTTGCATAAATCAAAAAATGTTCAATATTTGATTCTTTAAAATTAGCACTGCCTCATTTTGAGTACTTCAATTTTTATGCCTTTGCGTAGGCATTATCTCTACTTTTGAAAGGTCAAAATGAGGATCTCAAAATATATTTTGAGTCCGCAAGAAAAACCTTTTGTTTCCCATACACGACATCCTGAGCCAGTTCTAAAGCACTGCTTTAAAATGCAGCGCAAGGATGGGAAACGTGTGGCATCCATGCCACACTCATGAATCCAATATTTTCTAAATTTTGTTTTTAATTCTGGCTTTATGAATCACTTATATTGATAAAAAATGACTGATGAAAAAGTCTGATATTGATCAGGCATCGTAACCAAATCCCTTAGTTGTGCTGAAGGAGCCTCTTTGTTCCTCAGCACAACGTTTGCTTATTCCTTTTTGTGAATTGAATCTTTATGGTGTTGCTTAGAGCACGATATGCAAAAACCATCAAGTTGTAGCAAAATCATCTGATCTGCTTCTGTTATACTAAGCCGCAATGAATTTTAGCCCCAATAAGGACCCATTATGCGTATCGACCAACGTACATTAGATCAATTACGTGATGTAAAAATTACCCGTAACTATACGCGTTATGCGGAAGGTTCAGTATTGATTGAATTTGGTCATACTAAAGTTCTTTGTACGGCCAGCATTGATAATTCAGTGCCACGTTTCCTTAAAGGTAAGGGACAGGGTTGGGTGACAGCAGAATACGGCATGTTGCCACGTTCTACCCATACTCGTAGCGACCGTGAAGCGGCACGTGGTAAACAAAGTGGTCGTACGCAAGAAATCCAGCGTTTAATTGGTCGTAGCTTACGCGCTATGGTCGATTTGAAAAAACTGGGTGAAAATACCATTACCATCGACTGTGATGTGATTCAAGCCGATGGCGGTACACGTACCGCTGCAATTACTGGTGCAGCAGTGGCTTTAATTGATGCCATGAATGTTTTACTTGAAAAGAAAAAAATTAAACAAGATCCTTTAAAAGGCTTGGTTGCTGCCATTTCTGTGGGCATGTACAAAGACCAAGCATTATTGGATCTTTGCTATGAAGAAGACTCAAGTTGTCAAACCGACTTAAACGTGGTGATGACCCAAGCGGGTGAGTTTATTGAATTTCAAGGCACTGCCGAAGAAAAGCCATTTACTCGTGCGCAGTGCAATGAAATGCTTGAGTTGGCTGAAAAAGGCATTCAAGAGTTAATTAAAAAACAACAAGAAGCTTTAGGCTGGTAAGTTGTTAATTTCAAAAATGCACGTTTAGCTGTGTTTTAGATAAAGAACAAAACCCCATCACAGAATTCTGGATGGGGTTTTGTTTGTTCTGTGCTTTCTTTAAACAATTGAAAATAAAAACTGTCAGATACAAAAAGGGTGCAATCGCTGCACCCTTTTAAACATTTGCTTAATATGACGTTCATATTTGCTGTTTAGACTCAGCTTTTCGCTTTAAGGAGTCTTAAGATGTTGAATATCTTGATCATCGTTATTTCTATGGTAACGCTGGCATTGATGACCAGTGATCCAAGAGCATCCGCACAAAAGACCGAGCAATCCGCTTGGCAGCAAGCATCGACTGACATTCAAGATTTAGCCGCTAAAGCAGAATTAGCCTCTAAAGCAAAAAATAAGACCGAGCAAACTTAAGCATTAAAACGCATGGATAAATCGATCGCTTTCACATCTTTGGTTAAAACACCCATCGAAATATAATCCACGCCAGTGGTTGCCACTTCACGCAAATTTTCAATGGTAATGTTGCCTGACGCTTCCAATTTACAACGACCAGCCACATATTGAACCGCATCAATCATTTGTTGTTGGCTAAAATTATCCAGCATCACAATATCGGCATGCGCTTCTAAAGCTTGATTCAGTTCATCCCAGGTTTCCACTTCCACTTCAACGGGTTTACCTGGGGCAATTTGACGCGCTTTGGCAATCGCTTGAGCAATGCCACCTGCCGCCATAATATGGTTTTCTTTAATTAAAAATGCATCAAATAAACCTAAACGATGGTTTTGTCCACCGCCCATTGCCACAGCATATTTCTGTGCAATACGTAAGCCTGGCAGGGTTTTTCGAGTATCTAATAATTTAGTGTTTAAACCATCGAGGTGTTTGACATATTCAGCGGTTTTCGTCGCAACCGCGGATAGGGTTTGCACAAAGTTTAGTGCAGGACGCTCAACCGTCAGTAAGCTACGTGCTGAACCAGCCAATTTTAAAAAAGCTTCATTGGCTTGAACATGGTCGCCATCATTTTTCAGCCATGTTACTTGTACATTGGCATCGTAGGCTTGAATTAACGCATTGACCCAAGGTTGCCCTGCAAGAACCATCTCTTCACGGCTAATAATGGTCGCTGTGGCTTGCTCATCTTCAGGAGTTAATAAAGCGGTGAGATCACCTTCGCCAATATCTTCTTGTAATGCCTGTTGAATATTGATTTGAATCGATTGTTCAAGCAACGATTGAGAGATGCTCATAAGTATTTCCGTATCTTTTTTAACCCATGAAAATTGCGCGTTATATTAGCATTGTTCATTTAAAAGAAATGTTTTTTCAATGGATTTTATCTTTGTAATTTTAGATTTTAAGCTTAAAGTTTAAGGATTGCGCTAAAATCAGCGACTTAAACCCACACGACTCAGGATAGGAATATGCAACAGGTGCCGTCTTTTCAGGTCATCGATGGTCAGTTAATCGGTGCAAGGCAAATCGCATCCCCGAATTATAATCAACGTCCTGAACAGACCGAAATTCAATTGCTTGTGGTGCATAATATTAGTTTGCCACCCTCGCAGTTTGGTGGGGGCTATATTGAACAATTTTTTCAAAATCAGCTCGATTGGTCTGTGCATCCTTATTTTCAAACCATTGAAGGAATGCAGGTTTCCACTCACCTGTTAATTTTGCGAACGGGTGAGGTTCTACAATTCGTCAATTTTAATGACCGTGCTTGGCATGCGGGGCGTTCCACCTATTTAGCGAAAAAAGAATGTAATGATTATTCGATAGGCATTGAACTTGAAGGCAGTGATGACAGGCCTTTTGAAGATATTCAGTACACGGTTTTAGCGGAAGTGATTCGCGTATTGCAGGCAGCATATCCTAAAATATTACAGCATTTGGCAGGGCATTCAGACATTGCACCGGGACGTAAAACTGATCCAGGGCCATTTTTTGATTGGGCAAAAACCAGAGCGTTAATACAACAAGCGAAAGCAGATCAATAATAACTCGAGTTTATGATTTAACAACGAAATTCCTCTGGAGTTTCTTTACAATAGCGACTTATTTTAGTACTAGGTGGAAACGATGGCGCTTTGGCGATCGACCTTTATTGTTAGTGCAATGACGATGTTGTCTCGGGTCTTGGGTTTAGTCCGAGATATCGTTTTGCTAAATGTATTTGGTGCAGGTAAAGATTTCGATACCTTTGTGGTGGCCTTTCGTATTCCGAATTTCTTTCGGCGGCTCTTTGCCGAAGGGGCATTCTCACAAGCTTTTATTCCGATTTTAACCGAATATAAAAGTACGAAAACCCATGCTGAAGTGCAAATTTTGATTAGTCGAGTGTTTGGTTGCTTAGCAACCTTCATGACGGCTTTGACGTTTATTGCGATGATTGCTGCACCTGCAATCTTGTATATCTATGCACCGGGTTTCCATGATGACCCTGAAAAATTTGCTTTAGCCACGGACATGTTCCGCCTGACTATTCCCTATTTACTGTTTATGTCATTGACTGCTTTTGCCAGTAGTATTCTCAATAGTTACGGTTCATTTTCGACCCCTGCATTTGCACCCGTTTTATTAAATATCACCATGATTGCAGCTGCATGGTGGTTAACGCCATATATGGCTGAACCAATTATGGCTTTGGGGTGGGCGGTCGTGGTTGCAGGTGTGCTGCAACTGGCGATTCAAATCCCTGAGTTATGGCATAAAAAGTTGCTGATTCCACCTAAAGTTGATTTTAAACACGAAGGTGTCGACCGCATCATGAAACTGATGCTTCCTGCATTATTTGGTGTGTCTGTGACGCAAATTAATTTGCTGTTGAACACCATCTGGGCATCATTTATGCAAGATGGTTCAGTCTCATGGTTATACAGTGCGGAACGTATGACTGAACTGCCTTTAGGTTTAATTGGCGTTGCCATTGGTACGGTGATTTTACCGTCTCTGTCGGCACGTCATGCCGAGCAAGATCAGGTCAAGTTCCGCGGCATGATTGATTGGGCTGCAAAAGTCGTGATGTTGGTGGGTATTCCAGCCAGCATTGCTTTATTTATGCTGTCGACCCCGATTATTCAAGCGCTGTTTCAACGTGGTCAGTTCACCCTAGAAGATACACAAATGACCGCACTGGCATTGCAATGTATGAGTGCTGGGGTCATTTCCTTTATGTTGATTAAAGTCTTTGCACCCGGTTTTTATGCACAACAAGACACCAAAACCCCTGTCCGTGTGGGCTTAATGGCTGTGGCAGCGAATGCGATTTTAAACGTCATTTTTATTGGTTTCTTTAAGTTAATTGATTGGCAAGCAGAGCACATGGCATTGGCATTGGCATCTTCAGGCTCTGCCTTGGTCAATGCAGGGATGTTGTATTTCTATCTGCATAAACGGGATATCTTCCGTTTCGGCGCACACTGGAAAAAACTGTTTCTTCAGTTTGCTATTGCCAATATCAGCATGATTGCGGTGCTTTGGTATGCCCTGACTTGGTATAATAGCGAGCTATCACAATGGATTCGTATCTTTGAAGTGATCGGGCTGTGTGTGGTGGGGGTATTGGCTTATAGTATTGGTTTAATTGCGACTGGTTTTAGACCACGTCATTTAAAACACTAAGCGATCGTTAAAAATATAGCCTTTAGCTTAGAAAAATGAATCTTGATTTGAAGTTAATGGACAGAAAACGTATGTTTCATCAATTAACTTCAAGTTTTTTATAAAATGGTATTAATGAAATTTACAGATGAAAAAAGAGCCTCAAATAGACTCTTTTAACGATGTTTACGTCCTCAGTTTCTATTTACATGTAGGGGATCGTTATACTTTGCCTCGAGATAGGAAACCGATAATCGCTAAAATCACCGCGATCACCAGTAAAATAATCGCAAAGTCCTTTGATAAGCCTGCGACACCACCGAAGCCGAGTAAACTGGCGATCAGCGCAATCACTGCAAAAATAATTGCCCAACGAAACATAAGCTTTCTCCATGCGTTGTTATTTTCAAAGTAGATTCAGTATAGGGCTTAGAAATTTCGAAGATTGTTATGCTTCTGTTTGTAAAGTGTTCAATTGAGTGGTAAGTATATGATTAAAAGTAAAAATAACATTCCATACATCATGAACTTGAACACGCTATAATAAGCAATATTCTTTATTTTTTCACTTTTATGATCGAGCAATTACGTCCGCAATTCTGGAAAAAATATCCTTTAGCTGAACTGAATCATGCTGAATGGGAGGCATTATGTGATGGCTGTGGTTTATGTTGTTTAATCAAATTGGAAGATGAAGAACTTCAAGAAGTGGCCTATACCAAAGTGTCCTGTAAACTTTTAGATTGCAAAACGGCACAGTGTAGTAATTATGCGCAGCGCCTTGATTTTGTCCCTGATTGTATTCAATTAACCCCAGAGAAATTAGCGACCATTCATTGGCTGCCAGCAAGTTGTGCTTATCGTCGTTTAAAGGAACAGAAAAAATTACCCTCTTGGCATTATTTAAATACTGGTACACGCAGCAGTGTGATCCAAGCCAGAAAATCGGCAGCAGGTCGTTGTATTTCTGAAGTTGAAGTTAATGAAGATGAGATTGAAGATTATATCGTGCGTTGGGTACGTTAAGTGGATGGATGGAATAATTCAAAAAAAGCCGTTTCTGAGATTACGTTAAAACCATGTTGTCTTAATAGTGCAGTTGTTACGCCCATCGCACTGACTTTTTGATTGGAAAAAGTACCATCATAAATAAAGTTACTTCCACAGGAAGGGCTATTTTCTTTTAGCACCACAGTGGATACATGATGCTGCTGAGCCAAAGCTAAGGTTTGATACGCCCCTTCAATAAAAGCGTGCGTGACATCAACACCATCTAGATCGATGACTTGCGCACGACCTGTTAACACATCTTCTCCAGTACCCCCAAAAATTTCTGCGGGTTTACGTGGAATGGAGAGTCCTGCTAAAACTTCAGGACAAGCCGTGATGACTTGTTTTAGTTCAATGAGGTGTTGAATTTGATCATGCAAATATGATTTTCCATCATAACGTACCGCTTCACCTGCAAGACAAGCACTGATTAAATACATGGTAGCCCCCAAGTTTATTGGTCATATGATCTGAATCGAATAAAGTTTTGCAATAAAACAATGTGCTCAGACATTTACTGTTTTATAGAATGGCGCAGCGGTGAGTAGCGATTTAAGATCCCGAATCAGGCGCATCCACAGGCTGTAATAATGCTGTGATATGATCAAATGCCATCGGACGATGAAAATAAAAACCTTGTCCAATATGACAGTCACATGCTTTAAGTGCATCTAATTGTTCTAGATGTTCAATGCCTTCAACCAATATATTTAACGAAATGCTGGCGCCTATTTGGCTAATGGCTTTGACAATTGCCATTGCGGAAGGATCATCATGCATATTTTCGATAAAGTTACGATCGATTTTAAGACAATCTACAGGATAATTTCTTAAGCGGGTTAAGGATGAATGTCCTGTACCAAAATCATCTAATGAAATGTGAATTCCCGCTTTTTTTAATAATTTAAGGGCACGAATGACATAGTCTGAGCCGCGTTCTGAAAGACTTTGCTCAGTAATTTCGATTTCCACCATTTCATATGGAATATTAAACTGCGCCAGTCGATTTAATAACGTTTCTGCATAATTATCTCTTAAGAATTCAACCGGTGCAGCATTAATTGAAATGGGTAAAAGCTGCATGCCTGAGTCTAGCCACTGCGTCATATCTTGAAAGACTTTTAATTGCATAATTTCGCTGATGCGCGTCGCCAGTTCATAATCTTGAAAAGATGAAAAAATATGCGAGGGCAGTTGTATGCAACCTTCTTTATCGTACCATCGCAGTAAAGCCTCAAAACCAATCACTTTCGCATCAGCCAGACGTACTTTAGGCTGATAGAACGGAACAATTTTATCATTTTGAATGATTGCTCGAGCAAGGGCCAATTGTTTTGTGGCGACCTCGATGGCTTTAAACATGGTACTTTTAAACATACGAATGCCACCACGGCCACTGATTTTAAGATCATTCAAGGCGACATCTGCGCATTGCAGTAACGTTGAGCTATTTTGCGCATCGCGAGGATAAATGGCACAGCCAGTACTCATGCCACCATTGATATATTGGCCTGCATAACAAATCGGGATATCCAGCTGTAAACGAGCTGTTTTGGCAATCTGTAATAATTCTGATTCATCAGTCAGATTGGGGACAATAATCGCAAATTCATCACCACCTAATCGTGCAACCACGACCCCACTTTTAAAACAACCACTTAAACGTTGACCTAAAATCTGAAGTAAATAATCTCCAGCAATATGACCGAGAGTGTCATTGATATGTTTGAAATAATCTAAATCAATCAGTAAAAAGCCGACCGATTGTTGCTGCTGACGTGCATTTTGAATGGTTTTTTTAAAGATCTTATTAAATGCCCGACGATTATATAAACCTGTTAATTCATCTAATTCAATGACTTGTTTTAGTTTTTTTTCAGCCATTTTTTGTGGGCTGATATCACGAGAAACACAGAGGATGCTCTGGATTAGACCCGCATCATCCAGTACAGGACTTAAAGTATGCTCCCAATACTGCGCTGGTTGACCTGCAATGACCATCATGCCATCAAAATGTGAATTTTCTCCTTTTATGGCATGGTTGAATGCATTTTGGCCTGAATTTCGCATGGATTCAGGTAATAAGTTTAACCAAGACATACCGATTTTTTTTGCATTTATGGATACGCCAAGCGCAAGACAAGCTGAGCGATTCATATCGCTGACCCGACCATCCGCTGTTAACATTGTAATGCCATCTAGACTTGCATCTAACATTTGGCTTTTTACGGTGACTTGGTGAGCCAATTCAAGTTGTTTTAAATAATGCTCATGGATATCGTTCACGGTGACCATCCAAGCAAAATTATTTAAATTTTTAGGGTGATGCTGTACGGAAATCAAACAAAATCGATATCCTTTTTGCGCATGCTTAATGCGACATTCTTTTGCAAAATCGTGTTGTGTGAGTAATGCTTGTTGCCATAAAACAATGAAGTGTTCAAAATCTTCAGGATGAATAAAGTTTTGCCAAAAAATTATCTCATGTTGATTGAGATTTTTACCAAGATATTGGCATATTGCTTGATTATAATAATATTGATTTTGTTTGCTTTTCACCCAAATAGGTTGGGGTAATTCATCTAATAAGGCTTGGGACATTAAAGTTTCTGTAGGTAATTGAACATTACTTACTTCATTGATATGGTCAAGCTGAATATTAAACTCCTGTCTAAGAGGTACTAGCTTGCTTTTGAAAGTATATTTCATACAGCCTACCCATTTAAAAACGACCATAATAATGAGAGAAATGTGATGCTATTCACATAATAATTATACACTTTTTTGATAAAAAGGAGAATTATTAATCTATAATCACAGTAAATATAGTTTATTTTATTTCAATCTGGATTCAGATAATCAACAGTAATATGGCATAAACTTAAAAAAAAGCGATATGATTTTTTTGTAAAAGCCTTAAATTGAAATACGCGAGCTTAAAATTACATAGTAGACTTGTTTTAAGCACAGTAAAGAAATAACAAGATGTCAGACAGTAACATTCCTCTTCCTGAACGGCTCCGCCCACGCGATTTATCCGAGATTATGGGGCAAGACCATTTGTTAGGTGCTCAAGCACCGTTACGCCAAATGATTGATCAGGGGCATTTACCCTCCATTATTTTTTGGGGCCCGCCTGGTGTTGGAAAAACCACCATTGCTTTGCTGTTGGCACAAGCGGTAGATCGGCCTTTCGTCAGTCTATCGGCACTCAATACTGGGGTGAAAGAGCTTCGTGAAGTGATTGCCGAAGGTGGGGATTTACTAACGCCTGTAGTCTTTATTGATGAAATTCATCGCTTTAATAAGTCACAACAAGATGCATTACTGAATGCTGTGGAAAAAGGCAAAATTACTTTAATTGGCGCGACCACTGAAAACCCTTCTTTTGAAGTCAATAATGCTTTGCTATCGCGTTGTCAGGTTTATAGCTTAAATGCATTAACAGACGATGCTATTCAGACCTTGTTGAATCAAGCGTTGCAAAATGATGATTTTTTAAAACAGCGCTATATTCAAATTGAAGAATATGAGGCATTGATCCAATTTGCGGCGGGAGATGCACGTAAGGCATTAAACCTTTTGGATCTGATCGCCAGTACTTTTGAAGCTGAATTGGAAAATAGCATTACCAATGCTGTGGTGGTAAAAGTTGCACAGCAAAGTATTGCCCGTTATGACAAATCGGGTGAGCAGCATTACGATTTGGTTTCTGCCTTTATTAAGTCCATTCGCGGCAGTGATCCAGATGCGACCTTATACTGGATGGCACGTATGCTTAAAGGTGGTGAAGATCCAGTTTTTATTGCTCGTCGTATGCTAATTGCAGCCTCGGAAGATATAGGTAATTCCAACCCAAATGCCTTGTTGCTGGCTGGTGAATGCTTTCGTTCGGTTCAAGCGGTCGGCATGCCAGAATGCCGAATTATTTTGGGACAATGTGCTGTGTATTTGGCCACCAGTGCCAAGAGTAACAGCACTTATTTAGCCATAAATAAGGCGTTGGATTTAGCTGAAAAAACCGCTCATTTATCCGTGCCATTGCATTTAAGAAATGCCCCGACCAAGTTAATGAAAGAGCAGGGTTATGGCGTGGATTATCTCTATCCACATAATTATCCTGAGCATTTTATTCTGCAAGAATATTTGCCGCCTGAATTAAAAGGCACCAAGTTATATGAGTCAGCTCGAAATAAACGTGAAGTGGAAGGTGAAAAACTTCAACAACGTCGTTGGCAGCAGGAACAGCAGCAGCAATAAAAAAAGCCCAACTCGGGAATGAGTCGGGCTAAAAAGGATGTCTGAGATTGGGAGAGGACATCCTTTAGGAATAACAGTTGAGCGCAATTAAATTTGGCTTCAAGACCTTAAAGTTGATCTTGTCTGCGATATGATTATTTTAGCGCGATAACTGAATTTTGTAAAAACGATCATTTTTATTAGTAACATTTGTTTTTTCGATTTATGGGCGCATAAAAAAACCGAGCCATCAGGCTCGGTTTTTTGAATCAGTATGCGGATTAGATATCAGAAAGGTCGATACCTAAACGTGTAGCCACTTCTTCATAGGCTTCAACAACACCACCTAAACCTTGACGGAAACGGTCTTTGTCGAGTTTTTTCTTGGTGTCTTTGTCCCATAGACGGCAACCGTCTGGAGAGAACTCATCACCAAGAACGATACGGTCGTGGAACACACCAAATTCAAGTTTAAAGTCAACCAGAAGCATATTGCCTTTGTCGAACAAATCTTTTAGGACTTCGTTTACTTTGTAAGTCAGTACTTGCATTTGTGCAAGTTGTTCCGCAGTTGCCCAACCTAAAGCAATGGCTTGAGATTCGTTGACCATTGGATCGCCAAGCGCGTCGTCTTTGAAGAATAATTCAAATGTAGAAGGGGTTAATTCTTTACCTTCTTCAACACCTAAACGACGGCACAAGCTACCCGCTGCGTAGTTACGAATTACACATTCAACCGGAACCATTTGCAATTTTTTCACTAAAACTTCAGTTGGAGAAAGAAGTTTTTCAAAGTGAGTTTCAATGCCAGCAGCAGCCAATTTTTCCATGATAAAGGCGTTGAAACGGTTATTAACCTTGCCTTTGCGATCTAGTTGTTCGATTTTTTCGCCATTAAACGCAGAGGCATCATCACGAAAGACTAAAATCAGGTGATCTTCACTGTCTGTTTCATAAACAGATTTCGCTTTACCAGTATAGAGCAAGGTTTGTTTCAACATGGGGGAACCTTTTTCAAAAAAAAATGCCTAGTACGACTAGGCTGGCCAATTTTGGTAAATCTGGGTTAATAATTCAGCAGCGATTTCTTGGTCTGCAAAGCTATTATCGGCATTGAACACGGCTAGGTTATTACTTGCACCGACAGAGGTCAGTCTTAATACATACACCTTTTGATCGACCTTAATGGTTACTTCGTAACGATTTTTGCTCTGACCAACAATGCTATGGTTAAGGCTGCTGAGGGTAGCAAGTGTGTACTGCCAAATTGTAGCAGAATTTCCATCAATTTTGAGTAACGGATTTTGATTTCCATCACGAACAAGTTGTGGACGACTGACATTGGTATTGTCATCTTGACTATTGATTAAGCTGTTTTCTTGCACTTGATTTGGACGGGGAATCGCAAAACGGTTGCCCTTTTTATTTTCCAGTTTAGGTGCGTGTTCAAGGGCAAGAGGGTCAACCTTTGGAGCTGGGTACAATGGCGTTGCAGGTCGAACCATTGAACCTTCAGGATATTTCAGGGGTTCAAGGGATGCAGTATTTTTATAATCCAGAGAACCATTGTTGATTCCCATAGAACTACAACCCATTAAACCAAATGCTGAAAGTGCAAGGGTTAAACCAAAACGTAATTGCATAGTGTTGTGCTCTTTATTGAATGACACCCGAAGCGTTGAGTGCTTCACGCAACGGTGTGCGATATTGTTCTGCAAGAGGAGTTAATGGTAAACGAATACCCGTACCAATTAAGCCCATTTCATGAAGTGCCCATTTCACAGGAATTGGGTTGGATTCACAAAATAGAATATTGTGTAAATTTGCAATTTCGTTGTTCAAAGTTTCAGCACGCTCTGAATCACCTGAAATAGCAGCAGCACAAATTTGGCTCATTTCTTTCGGTGCGATATTTGCAGTCACAGAAATGTTGCCTAGTGCGCCTAGTGCGATCAGTTGATAAGCCGTTGCATCATCACCAGAGTAAACGGTCATTTCTTTACCGCGTAATCCTTCAATCAGCGCTTGACCACGTGGTACATCACCTGTGGCATCTTTAATCCCAACAATTTGCGGGATGTCAGCAAGGCGAATCACGGTTTCATTAAGCATGTCTACGCCAGTACGGCCCGGGACATTGTAAAGAATTTGAGGTAAATCAACTGCTTCAGCAATCGCTTTGTAATGCTGATATAAACCTTCTTGTGTGGGTTTATTATAATAAGGGGTCACTAACAGTGCGGCATCTGCACCCAACGCTTTTGCTTCTTTGGTGAGTTCGATTGCTTCATGGGTCGAATTGGCACCCGTACCTGCAATGATTGGAATACGTTTGTTGGCTACACGAACGATTTCTTTAATGACTTGTTTATGTTCAGCCAGACTTAAAGTCGATGCTTCGCCTGTCGTACCAACCGCAACAATACTGTTCGTGCCTTGTGCAATATGCCACTCAACGAGCTTTTCTAGACCCTTCCAATCTACGCTGCCATCTTCAAACATCGGAGTGACGATTGCGACAATTGAACCTTGGATGATCTGTGCTTGCTGAGTCATTTTAAAAAAATATCCTATTTGTCCATCCGGCAGAGGTAGAAAAACATAAATTTGGATGGGTGCGTATTTTGATTTATAGCAATTTCAATACGATTAAAGCGAATTGAATAATGCTTATGCAAATTATGAACGAACAAACGATGAAGAACAATATGCTTTAGTCAAAGCATATAAAAACTTTATGCAAAGTCGTTAAAATAAATATAGCAAAGTTATGTTCAGAAAACCTTTAGCCCTAAAATTTTAATGAATATCATGACCAGTGTCAGGCTATTTTTGTATAAAAAATACGAGTAAAAATGTCCTATTTGCACTTTAAAGCCAACAGCAGCAGCAATTCCGTGTAAAAACATCAGGATTTAAGATTTAATAGAGATTAGCATAGACTTTTAAGCTATATAAAACAAGAATTTAATCTATGTAAAACCGTATTAAAAAGTTGCAGAATAATCAGTTAAAACGATGACTGCCATTTTTTTATTTCATTATAAACAGGCGTATAAAGTTGTAATTATAGAGAAAGACTTCAGTTTTTTACGCTGTGGATAATCCGATTAAGTGTTTTTGCGACTATTTGTTCTGCCCACGAAAAACGTTAAATATCTATTATTTTTGTTCATAAACTGTAAATCCTTCCACTTATTGGTAGTTATTTGAATTTCCTGAGTCATGGATGATGGCGTTCTATTTTGGACACTGATTGAATAGGGAAATTGCCAATGGAAAGATCAGATAACAGGCATGCTGCAATTACGGTGGCAATCTGCTTTTTAATTGCGGTTATTGAAGGTTTGGATATTCAGGCAGCAGGCATTGCAGCGGCGGGTATTCGTGAAGCCTTTGGTTTAGACAGTTCGCAATTGGGTGTGTTTTTTAGCGCAGGGATTTTAGGTTTATTACCTGGAGCGCTGATTGGTGGGCGATATTCAGATCGTATTGGGCGTAAAAAGGTATTGATTTGCTCCGTTGCAGTTTTTGCCTTATTTACTTTATGTACGGTATGGGTGAACAGTTTTAACAGTCTGTTATTGGTTCGTTTTTTAGCGGGTGCAGGTTTAGGTGCGGCAATGCCGAATTTAATTACGCTGGCTTCTGAAGCGGTTAAAGCTGAAAACCGAGGACGTGCTGTTGGTCTAATGTATTGTGGTATGCCTGTCGGCGCTGCAATTTTGTCGTACATTGCAAGTTTAGATTTTGGTTCAAATTGGAAAAACATTTTTTATTTAGGTGGCTTGCTGCCTATTTTTGTTATTCCAATCATGATGAAATTTTTACCCGAGTCACGTGAATTTTTAAAAGCAAAAAATACAGCGGAAACCACAGCAGTAACGACTCAAGGTTCTTTTAAAGATTTATTCAATAGTCATAACGTGGCGCGTACCTGCTTAATTTCAGTGAGCTACTTCTTTACCTTGATGGTGGTTTACATCATGTTAAGTTGGTTACCTTCACTGTTTATGGAGCTGGGCTTTACGCGTAAAGAAGGCAGTACTGCACAATTTTTCTTTATGCTCAGTGCAACCGTTGGTACGGTAGTGTTAGGCATGTTGACTGACCGCTGGAAAAAAACCTATGTGATTATTTTAATGTACGGTGGCATTTTAGCTGGTTTATTTTGCTTAAATGCGGCAAGTTCATTGACGCAAATGTATTTGGCTTCAGCATTGGTGGGTGCCTTTGTGATTGGTTGCCAAGGAGTACTGTATGCGTTTGGCAGTATTGTTTACCCAACTGAAGTCCGTGCAACAGGTGTGGGAATGGCTTCAGCTGTAGGTCGGATAGGTGCAATGCTGGGTCCTGCAATTGCAGGTCAACTCCTTGCAGCGGGCTTTGGTGCAGCAGGGGTTATTTCAGCCGCTATTCCTTGTATTGTGATTTCAGCGATCTTCATGTTGATTTTGGTTCGTCGTTTACAAACATCAGCTTAAGTTTTAGTTTGATGAAATAGCTCGCATATTGCGGGCTATTTTTTTAACTTAAAATGTATTTCTATCTTTTAGCCATAGTAAAAAAATTTCGAACTTTCAATGATGCTACATATCGAATTTGCCCAAGTATCGTGATTATTTAAGTTGTCAGTCATCTTATTTTTACTGTCCAGCCTAAATACTGAAATTTATTTTGTTATATGCTTAGTCACAAAAATGACAACTCACTAAGAATGGATTGAAAATGATGCAAAACAATACTGCGCTGATCGTCGTGGATGTGCAAAATGGTTTTACCCCGGGTGGAAATTTAGCTGTGGCGCATGCAGATCAGATTATTCCGAACATTAATCAATTGGCGCAGTATTTTAAAACGATAGTGATTACTCAAGATTGGCATCCTGAAAACCATGTGTCATTTGCTATCAATCATGATGCTAAACAGCCGTTTGAAACGATTGAGCTGGACTATGGTACGCAAGTCTTGTGGCCTGTACATTGTGTTCAAGGTACGCCAGATGCAGAACTGCACCCTAATCTTCATTTGCCCAGTGCCCAATTGATCATCCGTAAAGGCTGTCATGCGCATATCGACAGTTATTCTGCTTTTATGGAATCTGATCAAAAGACCACGACAGGCTTGGCAGGTTATTTAAAAGAACGTGGCATTGATACAGTGTTTATTGTCGGCATTGCCACCGATTTTTGTGTGGCATGGACGGCAATTGATGCATGTAAGTTTGGTTTTAAAGCCTATGTCATTTCCGATGCCACCAAAGGCATCGACTTAAATGGTTCATTGCAGCAGGCATGGCAAGAGATGTTGGCGAAAGGGGTGAAACGGATTTTGGTGAAAGATATTATTCAGCAGCATGCATGAAAAATGCATAATCGGGCCGAGAACAGAAACACTTGAGTTCGATGAGCCTGTTAAAAGTGATCTCACGATTTGAGACTAGAATAAATAGGGGATGTCACCGTTATGTTTACTTTTTTGCGCTTTACCCAATTTATTCAGAAAACCTTTGCGCTCTGGGTGGTGTTATTTGCGGGTATTGCGTTAATCGTACCTGAAGCTTTTGTCTGGCTGAAAGTCTATATCATTTGGATGCTGGGCATTATTATGTTCGGTATGGGCATGACCATGACCGTAGATGATTTTAAAGGGGTGCTACACAGTCCTAAAGCGGTGCTGATTGGCGTGGTGGCACAGTTTATGGTGATGCCTGCACTGGCTTATCTGTTGTGTCAGTTGTTTCAATTGCCGCCTGCAATTGCGATTGGGGTAATTCTTGTCGGTTGTTGCCCAGGGGGAACCGCATCTAATGTAATTACCTATATGGCCAAAGGTAATACCGCTTTATCGGTGGCGTGTACTTCCGTTTCGACCATTTTAGCCCCTGTATTCACCCCAGCAATTTTCTATTTTTTAGCCAGTCAATGGATTGAAATTAATGCACTATCGATGCTGGGTTCAATTTTAAAAGTGGTGTTATTTCCCATCATTTTGGGACTGATGGTTCGTTCGGTGCTGAAACAAAAAGTAGCGGCTTATATTCAAGTCATGCCACTGATTTCGGTGGTTGCGATTGTCACCATTGTCGCAGCGATTATTGCAGGCAGTAAGACGCAAATTTTGGAATCGGGTTTACTGATTTTAGCCGTGGTGGCATTGCATAATGGTTTGGGCTATTTACTGGGTTTTGGGGCAAGTCGTTTATTTAAATTGCCCTATGCCGACAGCAAAGCGATTGCCATTGAAGTCGGTATGCAAAATTCGGGTTTAGGTGTGGCTTTGGCTGCGGTGCACTTTGCTGCATCACCGATTACTGCTGTACCGAGTGCTATTTTTAGTTTATGGCATAATATTTCGGGGCCAGCGCTAGCGACATATTGGGCCAGCAAAGCCAATCAAATAAAAACAGATCCCATTGAATAGTCTGTTGTTTGAAGCGAAAAAAAAACCGAGCACATCGGCTCGGTTTTTTGTTGCATCCGTTTTTAAGATGCTTTCGATTGTTTAGCTTTTAAAATTTCAGTTCTAAAGGTTTGTGCCAGTTCAGCCACTTCGCTGTCCATACCATTCATCATAAATGCGTGACGCGTCAGTACATTGGTTGGATTAGGAATACTGACCAATTGGTAACGATCTGAAATGTCTTTGAGTAATTCATTGGGCAAATGAATCGCACTTTCTTTTGCAGCCAATTGTTGCACCAGACGTTCCGCTGCTTGTACTGGTGTCAGTTGCATGGCATCGACATGACTGGAAATGGCACTACGGGTTTGTAAAACAAAGCGCTTTTCTTCACGGTAGCGTTTGTATAAGACATCTGACAACAGTTGGAATACGGTGCTGATCATGACCAAACATTGCACTGCATTTGGTGTTTCTACCGACATGCTAATAGTGGCACCATGTTCATCAAATTTATGTACTGTAGAAATATCTGAACTATTGAGTTTGTAGTGTTGTACACATAACTCTGCTGTTTTATTCAGGAAAATTTGACACAAATTAAAATAAGGCACCGAAACTGTTTTATTGACCGAATCCATCAGTTGTTTAGGGTCATAGAACTGAATATTTAAGGCAATACAGTTGTCATTCAGTACGACAGGCTTTGGCTCTTTGATTTTAGCTTTTGCTTGCGCATGGTGTTGTGCTTGGGCAATAGCGACAGCAGCATTGTGTTGTTCTTGTTGTAAAGCTTGAGTCAAGGTTTGAATTTCATGTTTTAGGCGTGATTCATTATTAATCCGCGCCAAATATTCGGTACGACTTGGGCGGGCAATTGCACGGTAAGCCAACCAAATTAAGCCATGAATGATAAATGACAATAAAATGGCCAACCATTGGGTACGTAAAATTTCACCAATACTGGATTGAATTAAAGTAATTTCAATACTGCCGACTTTCTTTTCATTTTGCAGCGCTTCACGAACAAAGACTTCACCTTGACGTGTTTTGGTTAAACCACCTGTTGCAAGTACCTGATTATTCGCATCTAAAATACGAATAGAAGCAACACTTGGGTTGGTTGCATAACGGTCGGCTAATAATGCTAAGGACACAGGATTGGCAGGTTCAAGCTCGGATAGGCTGTCTGTGACCAATTGTGTGGTCATCAGTTGTCCCTGACTGGCACGATTTGCATTGAGTTGGTGTGTCGTCGCAAGTACCAGTAAAAACGTGTGTAAAGCAAAACTTACAATTAGTAGGCTAGCAAATAGCCCTTGTCTAGGCGCATTCAACGTAAACTTCCAAGGCATTTATATTCAAATTGGATTATGATTCTTACAATAGTTGTAGCTCAGATCCGAGTCAATTCATGCGAGAAATCATTCTTATATCATTTTTGGGACCAGACCAGCCTAATCAATTTACACGATTAATGCAGGTGTTGTCCGTACATTCTTTACAAATTCTGGATGTTGGACAAGCCGTCATCCATAACCAACTGACTTTAGGTATTGTTGTTTCGTCAGATGACCAAACTGCTACAGCATTAGCCATGAAGGAGATCTTGATTCTAGCACATGATATTGGCTTAACAGTGCGCTTTAAACCAATCTCTACAACAGAATATGATCAATGGGTCAGTGAGGGTGGTCAGACCCGTTATATCGTTACGGCACTGGCACCAGAATTGACTGCTTCGCAATTACAAGCCGTGACCAAGATTGTCTCGAATCAAGGTTTTAATATTGAAACCGTGACACGCTTATCGGGTCGTCCAGATCTTCATCGTCAAGTCGATGAACCTAAACGTTCTTGCGTACAATTTGGTTTAAAAGGGCAGATGTTAGATGCCATTGCCATGCGTGCGGCATGTTTACGTTTATCCTCTGAACTGAATGTAGATGTCGCGGTTCAAGAAGAC
The DNA here is from genome assembly GCF_002135275.1 of Acinetobacter sp. ANC 4973. Lineage (NCBI taxonomy): Bacteria > Pseudomonadati > Pseudomonadota > Gammaproteobacteria > Moraxellales > Moraxellaceae > Acinetobacter > Acinetobacter sp. ANC 4973. Next base: position 129,701 of record NZ_NEGM01000003.1, on the reverse strand, counting down.
AATGCATTCCGTCGTAACAGCCGTTTGGTCTGCTTTGACATGGACTCGACTTTAATTGAACAAGAAGTGATTGATGAACTTGCGATTGAGGCAGGTGTCGGTGAGCAAGTCGCTGAAATTACTGAACGTGCGATGCAGGGTGAACTGGATTTCCAACAAAGCTTCCGCGCTCGTGTGGCCTTGTTGAAAGGGATGGATGCATCTGTGTTACCTAAAATTGCACAACGCTTAACGGTCACAGAAGGGGCGGAACGTCTGATTTCAACCCTGAAGGCATTGGGCTATAAAACTGCGATTCTTTCAGGTGGTTTCCAATATTTTGCTGAATATTTGCAAGCAAAATTAGGCATTGACGAAGTGCATGCCAATGTTTTGGATGTGCAAGATGGCAAGGTAACAGGTGAAGTCAAAGGGCATATTGTCGATGGGGCGCGTAAAGCTTTATTGCTGCGTGAACTTGCCGACAATATGGGCATTTCATTAGAACAAGCGATTGCTGTAGGTGATGGTGCAAATGATTTACCAATGTTATCGATTGCAGGTTTAGGGGTCGCATTCCGTGCCAAACCTTTGGTTCGTCAAAATGCAAATCAAGCGATTTCAAGCGTGGGTCTAGACGGTGTGTTATATCTGCTTGGTGTACATGATAAAGACCTTAATCGTGCCTAAGTATTGAAGTTTATTGACGAAACGCGACACTAATGTCGCGTTTTTTGTGGCAAAAATCACTAAAATACGATGAACGGTTGACTTGGGTTGCTGATAAAAACAGCGTTCAATCGGTTCTGAAAAAATATTTTTTTAAGGCTAAAAATGCCTATTTTTTTTGTAATGACACGGCAAGTCCTAGCCCATCTCACTTTTAGAAAAAGTTAAAAATAAAAAAATGTAATGACAAAATAATATTGCGACAAGGTATGTCGCTTTATAAAAATACAAGACTTTTTTTCTTGCAAAAACTCCGCATAATGTTTGCATAAGAAATTGATATAGATATATTCCATCATTTATTTAACGGTCATCGGGGATTCGATTTAGGCAAAACTTAAATGTCCAAATGGAGTCTTAGACGGAGGTTTTTATGGTCACAGCAAATTTAGCAACCATTGTGGGCTTAAGCTTTATTGCGGCTGCGTTAATAGCTGTTTTCTTCTCACCTTATCGTCGTTTGTTAAGCTTTATGTTCGCAGGGATGTTGTTTTGGGGTTTGATTGAAATCGTCCGTTTCAGTACAGAAATGGTGTTTGAATTGCCCATGACCTATAGCTATCTCACTGCGATCATGTCAGCGATGCTGATTGTGACGATGCTGTTATTTCGGGAAGACCACCGTGCAGAACGTGCTTTAGCCAAACGCCGTTGTATTGAACATACCCCCGTGTACGAAGATGACCAACAACAATGCTCCAGCCGTTAAAGCAACGGATCTAAAAATTTTCAAAAAGAGGTGCTTTGAGCACCTCTTTTTTGTGCATTATTATTATACAAAGCCTTAGTTCAAAAAACACAACTTATGTTAGGATAAGTCGTCAATTTTTCAACAATTACAATAGGCTTAAATGTCATGAAACTTTCTTCGATTCCTGTCGTAAAATTACCACTGGTCGATGTCAGCACGGATCCGCTTGATTTGTTAGTGGCGGGTTTGGCTTTGCGTATGAAGCAGTTGGCGCGTACCAGCCCAAAATTTATTGAGCTGGTTCATGAACGTCAATTCCGTATTCAAATTGGGACTGATTTGGGCGTTGCACGTCAAATTATCGTCAACAACGGGCAAATTGACAGCGTATCTGGTGCTGCTGAACAAGCTGACTTTATTTTGCAATTTGCAGACAGTGAACAAGGGGTCAAAACCTTAATGAAAGGTGATCCGACCGCTTTCATGACAGGCATGCAAAATGGCAGCATTAAAATGGAAGGCGATTTTGGTCTTTTGGTTTGGTTTAATAAAGTCGCGAAGTTGATTCCACCTAAACTACCAAAACCAATTAAAGAAAAAGTAAAATTGGTTCGTTCATTTATTCGTGAAAAAACGGGTAAGTAATTCAGTTTTAGCTGCTTAAATGCATTAAAAAAGCCCTGAATGATCAAACTTCAGGGCTTTTTTGTTTCTGATTGCTTTAACGGCTTATTCAACTTCCAAATTGAATGTCACAGGTCCATCATTGACCAAATGTACTTTCATATCAGCGGCAAAAATACCAGTTTGTACAGCTTCAAATTGGCTTTGAGCATAAACAACCAATTGTTCATATAATGCTTTGGCTTCAGTAGGTGGCATGGCTGGTCCAAAGTCAGGACGTAAGCCTTTTTGTGTTTGTGCCATTAAGGTGAATTGAGAAACCAATAATAATCCACCCCCTGCTTGAGCAACATTCCAGCCCATCTTGCCTTGTTCATCATCAAAAAAACGATATTTTAAAATCTTATCAATCAGCTTTTTGCCTTTTTCGAGATTATCTTCTTTCGCTAAACCCAGAAAGACCACAATACCATGTTGAATTTCTCCCGTTGTTTCAGCATCCACGACAACTTTTGCTTCAAGAACTCGTTGCAATAACGCACGCATAATTTAACCAAATCAGTAATTTCAAATTTGCTGTGAATTGTAGCAAATACACACTTAAAGACTAAACCAAGTCCGTCTTACTCTATGCTGAAATAATTGGTTTATTTTCACTGAGACTGGTTTGAGGTTGCCTTAGTTAAAAAAGGGGGCTTATTTTTTAAGATGCCGTAGTGTGAATTGAACGAAGTGAATAGGCGGGTTGAGCTTTTATACAGGTGCTGTAAATCATCCAATTGCTTTGAGCATTTACGAAAACTTTCGTTATTCAACTGAATAAAATATGCTTTAATGCAAGTAGTTGATAAAAACTGAAAGTTATATGTCTGCAATTATTCATTCATTATTAGATACCGACTTGTATAAATTTACCATGTTACAGGTGGTCTTACATAAGTTTCCTCAAACGCATAGTGTCTATCATTTCCGTTGCCGTAATTTGGAAGATACGGTTTATCCACTGACGGATATTTTGCATGATTTGAATGAGCAGTTGGACTATTTATGTCAGCTGAAGTTTAAAGAAGATGAGCTGCTTTATCTGCGCAGTTTACGTTTTATCAAAAGTGATTTTGTTGATTATTTAGAATTATTCCAACTGAAACGTCGTTTTATTAAAGCCAGTATTGATTCAGAAGGTCGTTTGGATATTTGGGTTGAAGGCCCGATGGTTCAAGCAATGATGTTTGAAATTTTTGTCCTCGCCATTGTCAATGAATTGTATTTCCGCCGTATTCGTAGTGATGAGGTTTGGGCAGAAGGCGAACGCCGTTTACAGGCCAAAATGGTGCTGCTGAATCAATATCAACAAGAACAAAATTCGAATGATCCACCCTTTTTAGTGTCCGACTTTGGCACGCGCCGTCGTTATAGTTATGACTGGCAAAAACATGTGATTGAAGCCTTTAATCACGCTGCGCCTGATATTTTTCGTGGCACCAGTAATGTCCTGATTGCTAAAGACTTGGGTTTGACCCCAATTGGCACTATGGCACATGAATTCCTGCAAGCCTTCCAAGCTTTAGATGTGCGTTTACGCGATTTTCAAAAAGCAGCATTGGAAACATGGGTACAAGAATATCGTGGCGATTTAGGTATTGCGTTAACCGATGTGGTCGGTATGGATGCTTTTTTGCGCGATTTCGATCTGTATTTTGCCAAACTATTCGATGGTCTACGTCATGACAGTGGCGATCCCTATGAATGGGGCGATAAGGCCTATGCACATTATAAAAAACTCAAAGTCGATAGCAAAAGTAAGATGTTAACCTTTAGTGACGGGCTGAACTTAGAAAAAGCTTGGGCTTTACATCAATACTTTAAAGATCGTTTCCAAGTGAGTTTTGGTATTGGCACCAACTTAACCAATGATATGGGACAAACCCCCTTAAATATTGTGTTGAAACTGGTTGAATGTAATGGTCAATCGGTGGCGAAAATTTCCGATAGCCCCGGCAAAACCATGACCGATAATGATACTTTCCTTGCCTATTTACGTCAGGTGTTCCAAATCACAGAAACAGCATAAAGTTCGCTTTGCTATATCTGATTTTTTGCTAAATGAATGCAAAAAATCAGAATAATAGTGAAAATGACTTGTGCTAAGATCACAGATGTTGATCTAAATAAAACGCGAAAAGTATGACGATATCTACATTTAATTTTGCGCTGCTGATTGAAGCAGAACAGCTGTTGCCACATTTGGGTCATGATCAATTACGTATTGTCGATTTAAGCCGTAGTTCTGTTTATGATCAATTACACATTCCGCATGCGATTCATGTCAAACCTAAGCAGTTGCTACGCCAAGAAGAACAAGCTTCGGGTTTACTGCCAGATGTGGAGGCGCTGCAAGCACTGATTGAATATTTAAATATTTCTCCACAGCATCATGTGGTGGTCTATGACGATGAAGGTGGTGCATGGGCAGGGCGTTTAATTTGGAATTTACATTGCTTGGGTTTTAAAAATACCAGCTTACTCAATGGTGGAATTCATGCTTGGTTAGCTGCGGGTTATCCAACCTCTTCAGAAGTGGAAAAATTAACCCCTGTAGAACATTTAGTTGAAATAAAGCAAACGGATATCGATCAATATCGTATTGAATATCCAGAACTGCTGGATAAAGTACAAAACAATGCAATCCAAATCTGGGATTGTCGTACAGAAGATGAGTACACTGGACTGCGACTTGCAGCGCGACGCGGTGGTCACATTCCAAATGCCCGACATTTTGAGTGGAGTACTGCCCTTAACCGTGAAAATCATTTAAAATTACATCCCTTAGAACGCACTCAACAACGCTTAGAACAATTGGGATTCAATTTAAATGAACCAGTCGTGGTGTATTGTCAGTCACATCACCGTTCAGGTTTAGCTTATATCTTGGGTCGATTACTCGGTTGGCATATTCAAGCTTATGACGGTGCGTGGAGTGAATGGGGCAACCGCCTCGATAGTCCGATTATTACCGGAGAGTTACCATCTTGAGCTTCACATCACGTTTAAAAAAACAAATTTTTATTCAAGCACAACGTGTTGTGCCACAACATCAATTATCACGTGTGGTGGGCAAACTTGCAGCCAGTGAAAACCCAATTGTAAAAAATACGGTGATTCAGGCTTTTAAAGCTCAATATGGTATTGATATGTCAATTGCTGAACAAAGCAATGCATTGAAATATAAATCATTTAATGAGTTTTTTACTCGTTCATTAAAAGATGGTGTACGCGCGATTGATACTGATCCTAAAAGTATTGTTTCTCCAGCAGATGGCGCAATTTCACAATTGGGTAAAATTGAACAAGGTGATATTTTCCAAGCCAAAGGTCAAACTTTTTCGGTGGAAAAATTAATTGCCGATCCACAATTGGCTGAACCTTTTAAAAATGGTCAGTTCGCAACAGTATATTTATCACCTAAAGATTACCATCGTGTACATATGCCTGTTGCAGGGACGTTAACTGAAACGCTCTATGTGCCGGGTGAGTTATTTTCGGTCAATCAAACCACTGCGGAAAATATTCCGGGTTTATTTGCACGTAATGAACGCATGGTCTGTTTGTTTGATACTGAATTGGGTCGTATGGCCGTGGTTTTAGTCGGTGCGATGATTGTGGCTGGCATTGAAACGGTAGCAACAGGCAAGGTGAAACCTACAGGGCGTTTGGAACTCAATCAACATGACGTATTCCTTGAAAAAGGGGCAGAATTGGGGCGTTTCTATTTAGGTTCTACCGCAGTCATTTTATTTGAACAAGACAAAATGGTTTGGGATGCCGCATTTAAAGCCAATTCAACAGTGGTGATGGGTGAAGCTTTAGGACATGCGGTTTAAATGCTTTTAGCCTCCCTTTTTAAAAGGGAGGTTGGAGGGATTTAAAGAATTTACTTTTATTAAGTGATCTAAATCCCCCTCATTCCGCCTTTTTCAAAGGGGGAGGCTCCTTCTCCTAAATGCAGAGGAGTCGGGCAAGGTCAAAAAAAGCGCCATTAGGCACTTTTTCATATCTGGGGTTTATCGTTTCACCACAATCGAATCAATACCACTACGTTGTAGCGTTTGCTGGGCCATGATCGCAGCTTCAGGTGAATCATAAGGGCCAGACATAACACGATACCAAGTTTGACCATTTTCCACTGATTTAACCACATCGGCAGATAGACCATTTAAAATAATTTCAGCGCGTCGCGCATCGGCACTATCTGGATCTGCATAGCTACGGACTTGAAGAATATAACTGGGCTGATGTACAACGGGCGCTTCTGATGCTTCAAGACTTGGTTCGGTGACGGGAGTGTTGGTCGCAGGTTCTACTTCTGGTGCTTCAACAATGACTACGGTGCTTGCATTCTTGCTTTCAGGCACAGCTTGTTCTGGAATAGGTGTGACTTGCTGTTGAGGCAATAAATCGTAGAAACGATAGTCTTTATTGGTGTCTTCTTGATAATGTTCAGAATTAATCTGATTCTTCGGCTGAACAGGTGCCCACGGTTTCCATAGCATTAACGCTACGGCAAAACTTAACACGATTAAAATGACCACAAGTGTCCCCAGCCATGTCGGAATCAAGGGCTTTTTCGGTTTATTTGGTCGCTCTGATACACCGCGCTGCGTTTTTCCAAACACTTGTGAACCTCATTATTCTAATATTCAATTGGTTGTGCTTTAAGCATTGCCCACATCAGGAGCATACCCAGTATTATTTCACATATGGACGCAGACAATAGTCGTCATCAAGTGAGCATAGCAGTGTTGATATGCTCACTCGGACTTTGTCTTGCAGCAATGTAAAATATTACATGCTCTCGGGAGCGGATACACCTAATAATTCTAAACCATTACGTAGCACTTGTTGTACGTTTACTGAAAGTAATAAACGTGCTTGCGTAAGTTCAGCATCATCATTGAGTACTTTATGCTCATTATACCAACCGTGGAATAATGCAGCCAATTCTTTCAGATAATTACCCACTTGATGTGGTTCATAACTATTTGCTGCGCGAATCACAATTTCAGGATAAGCGGCAAGTTTAGCTAAAATTTCCGTTTCAGCATCCAGATCAAGTTTTGCCGCAAATTGACGTGCATTCACAGCATCAAAATTCACGTCAGTCGCTGCTGCTTTTTCGAGCATACGGCAAATACGTGCATGGGCATATTGAATGTAATACACCGCATTGTCTTTGCTTTGTGACACAGCAAGGTCAAGGTCAAAGTCAATGTGTTGTTCAGATTTACGCATCACGTAATAGAAACGTGCGGCATCATTACCGACTTCTTTACGTAGGTCGCGTAATGTTACGAACTGACCTGAACGCGATGACATTTGTACCATCACGCCACTACGCCATAGGCTGACAAACTGAACCAACAGTACCGTCAATTTTTTCGAGTCATAGCCGAGCGCATCAATCGCTGCTTTGACACGGGAAATATAGCCATGGTGGTCAGAACCCCAAATATCGACAATGTCGGTATAACCACGTTGTAATTTATTCAGGTGGTAGGCAATGTCAGAGGCGAAGTAGGTGGTTTGACCATTACGACGTTTTACCACACGGTCTTTTTCATCGCCAAATTCAGTCGATTTAAACCAGATGTTACCGTCTTGTTCATATAAGAAGCCACGTTGATCCAGCATTTGTAGTGCTTCATCAATTTTTTCAGTCAAACTGGCTTCACTGAACCATTGGTTAAAAGTTACCCCGAATTCGCCAAGATCATCTTTAATGTCATCAAGAATGGCTTTTAACGCCGCTTGATGGAAAACACGGTAGCCTTCGCCAATCAAACGCTGTGAATTATAGATTAAGCCATCGATGTGTTTTTCTTTGTCACCTGAAATTACCACTTTATTGCCATCGCTATCTGGCTCAGCTGCATATTGCACATCTTCAGGCACATCTTGATAGACTTCAGCGACAGGGCGTGCGTACGCATCGCCATCTTTGTCGATAATACTTTGTGCAATTTCTTTAACATAGTCGCCCTGATAGGCATTTTTTGGGAAAACCAGTTCCTGACCTGTTAATTCAAGGTAACGTAAATACGTCGATGTTGCGAGGATGTCCATTTGACGACCCGCATCATTGACGTAATATTCGCGGTCAACCGTTGCACCCGTTGCTTCAAGTAGATTAGCAACAGTCATACCATAGGCGGCACCACGACCATGACCGACATGTAGGCTGGATGTCGGGTTAGCAGAAACGAATTCTACTTGAACACGTTTGGCTGCATTTGCACTGGTGCGACCGAATTGATCTTGTTGTGCTTGAACCTGATCCAGTACAGCAAAGCGTTGGTCGGCATTTAAAAAGAAATTAATAAAGCCAGGGCCCGCAATTTCTGCTTTGCTGATATCAGCGACTTCGGGAAGATGTGCGAGGATTTTTTCCGCGAGATCACGAGGCTTGAGACCCGCAGCTTTAGAACCAATCATTGCAATATTTGACGCGAAGTCACCGTGGCTTCGGTCTTTGGTTCGCGTTAAGTTACCACTGTTATTAAAGTCGGATGGGAGTACACCTTCAGCTTGAAGAGATTGCACTGCATGTTCGAGAGCTGCTTGGATTGCCGTATTCATAATCAGTCGAAAAATAAATGTCGCGGAAAAACAATGAATATAGCAAATTTTGCCGTCTTTAGGTAAACCCATTTGTATTGAATAAAACATGTCCGATAGTCTACATCGGGAGGAAGGGGATAAAACGAGGAAAATATTCAAAAAAGCATGATTTATGGCATATTAGAAGACTGTAAAAAATCCGAGTCGAGCATATGCAACCTGACCGTCCTATGATTATCGGTAATATTCCCAAACTGCCTGCAAAATGGGCCACAGTGGTGATGCCATTTATTTTGTCTTGTCTGATGAGTGGTATTATTTCTTTTATTAATATGCTGCGTAATTTAGGTTGGATCGACGGTTTTATCAATTTATGGCTGCATAACTGGATGATTTCTTGGGCTTTTGCTTTTCCTATTGTGTTGGCTATTTTGCCGCTAGTACGTAAAGTGACGGGCAAACTGGTTGATATGCCTGCTCAGAATGCACCAAAGTAAATCAATACTTAAGTGCAGATTGCCTGTGGGTCGAAGATGATTTTTTATCTGAAACACATTTTTACAGTACTAAATCAACCAAAGCACGAATAATCCCAAGCACCAAGCCAATAAATGCACCGACAACCACGCCATTGACGCGGATCATGTGCAGATCACCACCGACTTCATTTTCAATTTTGTCGATCATTTCTCGTGAATCCCATTCATGAATGCGTTCGCTAATAAAACGAATGACTTTTTCACTATATTGATCACTTAAATTGATGGCAATAGCACTCATTTTTTCATTCAGTAGATCACGTACTGCTTGATTAGAAATAATATTTTCACCAACTTGTTGAATGGCGACCCGCAGATTTTGGGCAATGCCTGAATTGGCTTTCAGTAAGTCCGCTTTAATCGCATCACATAAAATCACCACCGCGCCACTAATAAAATTCAGCACTTGTGGACTATCGAGCAAGGCATTTTTGCTGCTGTTTAAGCGATGGCTGGCACTACTTTCATCATCCGCAAGTTCTAGCATGAGCTGATGACCGATTTCTTCAATCTGTTGTCGCCACGGATGTTCTGGGTCGGCCAGCATGGATTCAACCCGTGCGATTAATGAATCAATGGTACGCTGTTGTACATCAATGCCAATCCAACTGGCACCTTTGGCCAGTTTTAACACCCCCAGTTCTTTGAATAACTTACGGGTCAGTTCGCGGGTTTCTTCTGGATGTGAAAGCATCCATTCATGTGCTAAGTCGAGTCCGTGTTGTAACACATCTTGGTGGAAATCATTTTCTAAAACGGCACGCAGCATTTCACTGGCGAGGGTGTTGATTTGGGTGTTACGTACCCATTGCACGCTATTATTTTGAATAAAACGTCCAATTTGTTCCTGTCCGACAAATTCAAAAATTTTCGGTACGGTTTGCTGAATAACCTGTGTAACTTGAGCATTATTTTCAGTTTTTGCCAGCCATTGGCCCACAGCAAGGCTAATATCAGTACTGTGTAGACTTCTTTCGACCACTTGTGGAGACAAAAAGTTTTCTTGAACAAAGCGGCCCATCGATTCTGCAATACGTGCTTTATTGCGTGGAATAATTTCGGTGTGATCGAGTAAAAATTTAGGAATGGGCATTTTGCCAAATGGGTTGCGAAACAGCACCGTAATGGCATACCAATCTGCTAAGCCACCGACGACCCCTGCTTCAGCAGCGAGCATTAAAATGTGAATCAGCCACACATATTCAGGAAGGAGCTTGGCAACCACCATCAGGATTAACCATGTGACAATCGCCATGATCAGGGCAATGGTGGCAAGGCGTTTACTGCGTTGCAAACTTGGGGTGGTTTCTGCTTCCGCTATGGTCATGCAAGCTTCCTGTTGATGTGTGACATCGGGTTATTTTGTTGTTGTCGGCATTTGCGGTGCTAAGACTTGACCTGTCGGGCTAAGTCCGTATTTTTGACCCAAAGACTGTAAAATTAAAGTGGCATCAAAAGCATCGCTCGGTGCTTTTTTTTGATCTTTATAGCATTCAATGGTATAGGAAACTTGCACGGGGTCAATCGTGACCACTTGTGGCATATCATAAAATGGATCAGGCCAGAAACCAGGGTAACGACGGTAATAACCGTATGGAGCGTACATTGGGGTTGGATAGACTACGGCTTTGCGTGGTGGTTGGTTGACATTGCTCGGATCATTCAGCACTTTAAAATAGCGGAATCCATTTTGTATTGTGGTTTGCGCTGCTTTGACTAAGGTAATTTCTTCTGCTGTGCCAAAACTCATATTGGGACGGGCTTGAAAACTGATGCGATAGGATTGAGCATTCAAAGGCGTATTACTGAATTGACCCAGTTGGTCAAAAGTCAGCGGTTTTGAAGGCGTCATGGCACAGCCAGAGAGGGCCATCACCAGTCCTATACTTAGGATAAAATTATTTTTCATGTTAAACCTCCATACTAATTTACTGTGCAAGGGAGGAGACACAATAAATACTTAAAAGCTACTGTTGGGTTGAGTTAAAAATTCGAGTTCTTCGGCAGTCGAGGGACGCGCTAAAATTTGGTTACGATGCGGATAGCGCCCGAAACGATCAATAATGACTTTATGCTTTTTTTCATAATCCAGACCGATAGGCAGGCCTAATTGTTGAAACAATTTTAGCCCAACCTCGTGGATCAATTTCGATTCACTGTGCATAAAGGGCATATATAAAAAAGCACGTTGTTCTGGGTTTAATTGCTGATCTAAATTTAACTCGATGACTTCTTGGGCAAGTGCCAAGGCTAAAGCATCTTGGGCAAAGGCTTGCGCCTGATCACGAAACAAATTACGCGAAAATTGGTCAAGTATGATCACTTCAGCTAAGCGACCTTCAGCGCTTTTACGCCAAGACCATAGCTCGGCTTGTGCGGCTTGATGATGTATGTCATAAAATTTTTGATGAATTAATCCATCAAAATCATCATTTTTTGCAAACCAGTAGGCTTGAGTGTCTGGATGAAACCAAAAGTCCAAAATATCTGAATAATTCATAATATTTACAATTCTTTAGCACTTATTATTCAATACAATCACAAAATTTAGATGTCTTGTAGAGTAACTTTGTGATAAAAATTTGCCAGAAATATAATTGACGGTTTACTTGAAAAATATACAGCAGATCATGTGACAGTCCCAAATCACGTTATACTGCTATAAACTGATGATTTTATTTTAGTAGTTATCTTCCGATAAGCGAGATTGTAATGAGTCAACCCGAATCGACCTCTCACGTTGTATTGCCAACTTGGGTGGATTCTTCGCTGTTTAAAGGCATGTTGCGCGGTATTGAGCGTGAAAGCCTGCGTATGCAAAGCAATGGTTTTTTATCGCAAGCCTTGCATCCAAAAGCATTCGGGTCGGCTTTAACACATCCGCATATTACCACTGACTATTCTGAAGCCTTGATGGAGTTTATTACCCCTCCACAAGACAGCATCAAAAAAGCATTACATTATTTAGCCGATATCCATGCGATTGCACATCGTCATTTGGAAAATGGTGAAAAGCTCTGGCCGTTGTCGATGCCGTGTATGCTGGATGATCAGGAAGAAAACATTCGTTTAGCCCAATATGGAACATCGAATGTTGGTCGCTTTAAGACCTTGTATCGTCATGGTTTAGGGGTGCGTTATGGTCGTCGTATGCAGACCATTTCAGGGGTGCATTATAATTTATCTTTCCCTGATCAAGTCTTTGAAGCACTGCAACAGCATGAGAGCGATGAGGCTTTAAAAAGTTTGAGCTTACAGGATTATCGCAGTCATCGTTATTTTGCTTTAATTCGTAATTTTATTCGTTTAACTCCATTGGTGATGTTCTTGGTTGGTGCTAGCCCTTCGGTGTGCCAGTGTTTTATGACTGGACGTGAGCATCACTTATTGCCTTTACTTAAAGGCACGTTATTTCTGCCTTATGCCACAGCATTACGCATGGGCAATTTTGGCTATCAAAATTCAGCGCAGAAACAGTTGGGTATTCACTACAATACCATGTCGGGCTATTTAGAAGGTTTACAGAAAGCGGTCAAAACGCCTTATGCACCGTTTAGCCATTTAGGTTTAACCGATGAACAGGGTGAGCCGATTCAAATTAATGATCATGTGCTACAAATTGAAAATGAATACTATAGTTTAGTCCGTCCGAAACAAGTGCCGAAAGCGGGTGAAACACCATCGCAAGCCCTTGAAAATCGAGGGGTAGGTTATGTTGAATTACGTGCAGTGGATGTCAATCCGTACAGTTCAATTGGCATAGATGAAAACACGGCGGCATTTTTGGAAGTGTTAGCGCTGCATTGTTTATTACAAGATAGTCCTGATTTACTGGATCAAGAACAACAGCAGATTGAACGTAATCAAGCAGAAGTTGTCAATCGTGGTCGTGCACCGAATGCCTCCATTTTAGATGCGACAGGTGAGCATCCGATTGAAGCATGGAGCCGTATGCAGGTCATCGCAATGCAACCTTTAGCTGATTTACTGGACGCAACCTATACTACTGATTTGTATTCAGCCGCCTTAGCATTGATGCTCAAACGTATTGATGAAGTGGATGAAACGCTGTCTGCACAGGTGATTGCCGATACTTTAGAAAATGGCGGTACATGGGGCTTTGGTAGTCTGATGGCACAACAACATGCTATGAGCTATGAGCAGCATCCATTAAGCCCAGATACCTTGTCGTATTTTGATGATTTGGCTGTACAGTCATTGCAACAACAACAGCAACTTGAACAAGATAGCAGCCTCAGTTTTGAGCAATATCTTGCTGATTATCGATAAAAATTAAGAGGATTTGCCATGCAATGGCGTTATCGTTCCGTGAGTGGTTTTTTATTTTTAGCCAGCGTTATTGGCATGGCTTTTGCGCTGTATTTAGAACATGTACAAGGTCTTGAGCCTTGCCCACTCTGCGTCTTTCAGCGTATTGGATTGATCGGGTTAGGGCTTATTTCTTTGCTTGCTTTCATTCATAATCCGAATTCAAATGTTGGAAAACGTGTGTATGCCTTTTTGGGTACGCTTTCTATTCTTTGGTCGGCAGGTGTGGCAGCACGTCATGTTTGGCTGCAAAATTTGCCACCTGACCAAGTGCCGAGCTGTGGTCCGGGCCTAGATTATTGGCTCAATACCTTGCCATTAAAATCGGTTTTCCAACAAGTTCTAACTGGTTCTGGTGAATGTGCAGTGGTTGATTGGACCTTTTTAGGGCAATCCTTGCCTGTCTGGTCATTCTTGTTTTTTGCTGTATTGGTGCTGGTGAGTGTGTGGCAATTATTGCGTAACTATGCTTTGACTACGCCTAAAGCAGGGAAGAAGAAATAAAAATGGTCATCTAAAAAAGCCACCGCAAGGTGGCTTTTTTATGATTCATTTAAATTGGTGCACTGTTGGATAAATCTTCGAACTGCATCCGATATTCATGAACCTGTTCTTTAATTGGGGCATCAGGAGGCGGATAAAACCATCTCACAATCTGTTCAGCTACATTGGAGTGATAGTGAATCTCAAAGTGATGGATGCCATAGAAAATGGCTTTATTTGATTTGGGCAGCTTCAATTGAAAACGCGGATTAGGATGTTCTCCCAACGCACTTTTAACACTGACTAAATAGTCACCTAGCAGGTCGAAATGACGATTTTTTCTATTTTCATAGACAACAGACCCTGCAATTAAAAAGGTGTTGATATGCGAAGGTAGCGGGGCAGGTTTACGATTGTCATCCATGCCACCAATGCGGGCCGTATTATGTTCCCAATCATCATCACGCACGCTGCCATAACGTAAATCCAGAATGCCATTGCTGCGAATATTCACAATATGTCGGACGATTTTCACAAACGGGAAGTGCCCCAGTCGATCCTGTAAAATAAAACCAAAACGTTCTAAAACTGCCCCATGATGTGGTGAGCCTAAGCAGACTAAATTTTCAGTCAGGTGCATCCATTGATGCATATTTTGTTTGCCATAAAATAAGGCACTGCGTAACACTAAGCCCCCCATGCTATGTCCAATTAAATCAATACTGGTAATCAATGGGTTACGTTGAAGCAAATCTTCTAAAGTGTTGGCAAGGCTGCGCCCATTGGCAGAAATACGGCGTCCAGTATTGTAGTTTAAGTAGAGCATGGTGTTATGGTCACGCTGAGCCAATAATTTTTCACCAATACCACCGTATTGACGGGTTGACCAGTCTAAATGGTTCATGCATAAGCCATGGGTAAAAATGACCACACGGCCTGAAAGATCACCTTTTTGTAATTCAGTATAGTGGTCGTAGAGCACCATGGGTAATGCAAGCGGGTTTTGATATTTTAATAAATAATCACCCAGCACCCCGTTTAAAGCCCCAACTAAAAAATGCAATGCAGGGGTGAGTGGTTTTTCATGTAATTTTGGATATTTTTCAATAATTTGGCGCAAACTTGGCGCAATTAAGTAATGACCATAACTGAGTAAGCTGTCATAGGCAAACTGGTACATTTTGTCAATATAGGGGATTTTTTGTATTTTTTTCGAGCGTTGTTCACTCATCCCAAATATGCTGATCAAAATTTCACGTTGAATTTCTTGTATAAGGTCTTGCACCACATCCCCTAAACGAGTCGTTACCAATTGAGCAAGTCCTTCTAATACATCGGCTTGGCTTGGTGGTGTACGATCCCATTTACAATAGGTTTCATGCAATGGTGTTAAACTTGGCATTTTATCCTATCCCTTTTATGGCACTACTATCTGAGGCACTTTATTTTTTCTTAAGCTCACGCTATCAATTCGTTGCTTTTAATTTAATATGATTCATCTCGAATAGCTTTTACAATAACGAGGATGAGCTATAAGTTTTAACTTTTTTGTCTGACAATTGCTGTTATATACACATTAAAATAAAGTTGCGCTAGGTATCTTATTTTTTATAACTTAAATTAAACCCATTGGTATGTCATAAAAAGCAATGAACATCATCTATTTGCATGGATTTCAAAGTAGTACTTTATCAATTAAAGGGCAATACATTCAGGCATTTTGTCAAAATCAGCATCATATTCAAGTGCATTTGCCTGATTTAAATATGCCCCCGAAACAGGTGTTGGCCCATGTTTCAAAGATGATTGAATGTTTAGATCAAGTGGTCTTAATTGGGAGTAGTCTTGGTGGTTTTTATGCGACACAATTGGTCGCAAAACATGCTGTGCCTGCTGTTTTAATTAATCCAGCTATGCGACCATGGCAATTATTTCATGATTTATTTGGCGCTGAGCTGCCTTATGTGGTGAATGCCCAATGGACTTTAGATCAGACACAACTTGATCAACTCGAGCAGATGGCTGTGCCATTTGTGCAAGATGCAGACAAAATTCTAGTGTTACTGCAACAAGATGACGAAGTTTTGGATTATCGTGAAGCACAGCGTTATTATAGCAATGCTGCGCATCCGTCGATGATGATCACGGAAGCAAATGGCAATCATGCGATGGATAATTTCGCAGACAAAATACCGATGGCATTACAGTTTTTATCGGATTGTATAAAATAAGGAAACAGTACAACGTGTCTCAATATACGGCTCAATCACTTGAAGTTTTATCTGGTTTAGATCCGGTTCGTCGTCGTCCCGGCATGTATACCGATACCACTCGTCCAAACCATTTGGCACAAGAAGTAATTGATAATGCAGTGGATGAGGCACTTGCAGGACATGCCAATAAAATTACCGTGACGGTCTATAAAGACGGTTCTTTGTCGGTAGACGATAATGGTCGTGGCATGCCCGTCGATATCCATCCTGAATATGGTCAAAGTGGGATTGAAATTATCCTGACCAAGCTCCATGCAGGGGGTAAATTCAGCACCGATAACTACCAATTTTCCGGTGGTTTGCATGGTGTAGGGATTTCTGTGGTCAATGCACTGTCGAATCGAGTCGAAGTTGCCGTACAACGCCATGGTAATCTTTATCAAATGGCATTTGAGCATGGTGAACCTGTCTCACAACTTGAAGTGTTGGAAGGTAAGGCACCTAAACGTGCTTCAGGAACCACCGTTCATTTTTGGCCAGATGCAAAATATTTTGATTCACCCAAATTTTCCTTAAAAGCGTTAAAACATAATTTAAAAGCCAAAGCCGTGTTAGCCGCAGGCTTACAAATTATTTATTTCGATCAAATTAATCACGAAAAAATTGAATGGCAATTTGAAAATGGTTTAGTTGATTATTTGATGGATGAATTGCAGGATCGCGATATTATTCCGTGTCCTGCCTTTGTGGCAACGGGTGAGGCTGAGCGTGCCAGTGCTGAATTTGCGATTTGCTGGAATGCTGAGGGTGGCGAGCAAGTTCAAGAAAGCTATGTCAATTTAATTCCAACCGCACAAGGCGGTACACATGTCAACGGTCTGCGTTCAGGTGTGACCGATGCGATGCGTGAATTTTGTGAACTGCGTAATTTGTTACCGCGTAATTTAAAATTGTCTGCGGAAGATGTTTGGGATGGGGTAAATTATATTCTGTCGTTAAAATTCCAAGAACCACAATTTTCGGGGCAAACCAAAGAACGTCTTTCCAGTCGTGAAGCATCGGGTATTGTATTGAATATTGCCAAAGATGCTTTTGCACTGTGGTTAAATCAAAACTCTGATATTGCGATGCAGCTTGCTGAATTGATGATTGCGAAAGCAGGTCGCCGTTTAAAAGCTGCCAAAAAAGTAGAGCGTAAAAAGATTGTTGCTGGCCCGACGTTACCAGGAAAATTATCCGACTGCGTTGGTCATACTTTGGAAGAATCTGAACTGTTTATTGTGGAAGGCGATTCTGCCGGTGGTTCAGCCAAGCAAGCACGCGACAAAAACTTCCAAGCCATTATGCCCATTCGCGGTAAAATTCTAAACACATGGGAAGTTTCTTCCGATGAGGTTTTAGCCTCACAGGAAGTGCATAATATTGCAATTGCAATTGGCGTAGACCCAGGCAGTGATGATCTTTCAGAATTGCGCTACGGCAAAGTGTGTATTCTTGCCGATGCCGACTCGGATGGTTTACATATTGCGACCTTATTGTGTGCTTTATTTGTGAAACATTTTCCGACCTTGGTGGAAGCAGGGCATTTATATGTGGCTATGCCGCCCCTATTTCGTATAGATGACGGCAAAGATGTGCATTACGCTTTAGATGAGGCTGAATTAGAAGTAACGCTCAAGAAAGCCAAGACCAAGTCCCCGCAAATTACCCGCTTTAAAGGTTTGGGCGAAATGAATGCCAGTCAGCTTCGCGAAACCACTTTAGATCCAGACACGCGTCGTCTGGTGCAGCTGGATTTAGACGATGCGCATTTTACTTCAGGCTTACTGGATAAATTGTTGGCAAAAAAACGAGCAGGTGACCGTAAGCATTGGTTGGAACAAAAAGGCAATTTAGCCGATTTGGCTGTTTAAGTGTAGATTGTAGGATAACTCTATAAAATTGTAGGAATAAGCTATAAATTGTGTAGGATCATACTTTGTTATTTGCATTGATGATCCTCATTCATAAATTTATCTAAAGAGTTGATAGGCTCTCACTGCCTTATTTCTTCTTATTAAAGAATAGTAAAATAATTGAAAGTAAAGATAAGATAAAAATTACAGGCCAAATAATAAGTAAATCTACCCGAATATTTGCATCTGGTGTTTTTATTTTTATTAAGAGCTCCCATAGTGCATAGAGTAACCATAATATAGAGGTCATCCCTAAATATCTTGTGCGATGTCCGAGGTTAAACTTACGAACAATTAAATATATAATCAAAAATACAAGAGCAATTAAGAAAATAGAAAAGGGTTTTCCAATCAGTAAGTTCGCTAACAATTGCATAAACTCTCCTCGCTATCAGTCTGTAAAGGGCTTATTACAAATGTACTTTACTGCCTTCGACTAGCTCAGGCAGTATGTGGATTAAGTTGGTCGAGATCTAACTTACGAAATTTGGTCAATTTATCCACCAAATACAACGGCATCAGGAACTTCATATCGCTCAGTTCCTATTCGAATCATATTTAAGTCAGCTTCTTTGGTACTGCTAAATTTTTGATGGTCAATCTGACTGTTTTCATAGCCAACAGCTTGTCCATTTTTAAAGATAATAGTGCGAGTTTTCCCATTGGGGTGAGTAACCGTAACTAACGCATTTCCATTTTCTTTTCTTACCACACCAAATTGACAATCTCCTGTTGGTTGCCCAGATGCAAGTGCGCATGGTACTTTTCCGACAGCATGATATTTTGTTCCCGCGACTTTAGCATCAAAACTTCTCGACGTAGTAGATGAGGACTGATTATTCACCATAATTTCCAGGCGATAAGGTGCAACTTCATTTCTCCGTGCAGCAGATCGCATCATATAGACACGGATTTTATACTGCCCTGTTTTAGGTAAAGCCCCTTCGAACTGGTTACCACTATTTGAACCAATAAACATTGCTGTTTCATTTTCTCCAGGCGCGAGAATATTAAAGTACGTTGCTGTATTTTTTGTCGCTAAACTCGTGTTCATGACCTGCCCAGCACTTGCCCTAAGCACATAGTCAACAATTTCATATCCTTTAATAGAAGAAGAAATAACAGTACTAGATGTCCCTTTCTTAAATTGAACTTGTTCAGTACGGATGTCCGTTGCAGCCAAAATCATTGGTGTTTGTAATAAGCATAGAGACAACAAAAAAGGTTTAAGGAAGCGATGATGTATTGTCATGATTAGATCTCGCGTTTTATTGTTTTTTTAGTCTAATTCTTAAACTTGAATTAATCAATTAAGTGGGTTGTAGATTAAACATTTTTTATTTACCTAAGCTTAAAAAAGATAGCAATCGATTTAAGGAACTCTTAAACTGAAATCGAATAATAATTAATCAGAATGCTAAGAAACTTAAGATGAGGGGCATAAATGAAGAAATTGTTGCTTTTAATTCTTGGAAGCATTGCAGTCGCAGCCCACAGTGCAGATGTTGTAGCTTTTTATAGTCTTATCCTACAATTAAATTTATAAGTTTATGGTTCAACAGACTTAGTTAAACTGGAAGTTGGCTCATTTTTTATAAAGTTATCCTACAACCGACATTAAGTATGCTGAGCCCCGAAAGGGGCTTTTTTATTTAAATCATCCATGAACAGGCAAGTGAACTTTCTAATACCGTGCAAAATTTTTCTGTATCCTTAATCAAGGATGCGTTGCATCAAAACTAAATCACGCCATTGCCCAAATTTTTTTCCAACTTGTGGCATATAACCAGTTTGAATAAAGCCTAATTTTTCATGCAACACAATCGAGGCTTTATTTTCATGATCAATTGCCGCCACCATGACATGGATCTTATGCTGCTGAGCATGATCAATCAGTTTGAGCATTAAGGCTTTGCCCAGACCTTGACGGTTAAAGTCTGGATGAATAAAAACCGAATGTTCAACGGTCTGTTTAAAACCATGAATTTGACGGAAAGCGGAATAATCAGCGTAGCCCGCAATTTTTTTCGATGTGCGATGTTCCGCGACAAAGAGTGGAAATTGTTGCGCGACTAAGCTGCTAAACCATGTTTGAAAATCAGCGCTAGACTTTGGCGTATTATTCCAACTCGCAGTGCCATCTAGAATTTCAGCATTATAAATAGCTAGAACCTGTTCTAGATCTGATATTTGAGCGGGACGCAGGAGAAAGTCCATGACATATGCCGAATCAATAAAGAGTTTATTGTAGAAATAATCCTATTTTAGGGCAATAAAAAAGCAAGACCGAAGTCTTGCTTTTTTGACATCAACAATCAAGATTAGAAATGGTATTTAACCAATGCACTGACATTGTTTTCATCTTTGTCTTTTAGACCGAATTTGTTGTTCCAAACTGAATGTTCGATACCAAGGTATAAGCGCGTATCTGGAGAAATGTGTTTACCAGCATTCCATTTCCACTGTGTGGTCCAGTTAAGCTCACTTGCATGGTCATTTTTTTCAGCTGTAGACCAGTCAAGGAAACCATCTACAAGAAAATCTTCAGCGCCTAATTTAAATGGTACGCCATAAGTAAGCGTCATTTGATAGTCATCTTTAATTTTTTCGTTGTTAGCACGGTAGAAATTTACACTCGCATATTGGAAATATGGAATATCAAGATCGAAACCAACACCATAAAGGAAGTTGTCGAAGTTGTTGCCATCTTCACTATTACCTTCCCAAGTCGTAGACACTAACAGGTCTTTTACAGGACCAAATGCCAGTTTTTGACCAGTCACTTCACCCAAGCTTAAACGAGGCGATAATTCAAAATAAGTTGATTTGTGGTCATTACCACCGCGCATACGGTCAGCAAAGAAGAAAACATCTGCATATTTAACTTTTGCTGCATATTCAACAGTTAAAGTCGTTTCTTTCTCATCTACAACTTCGTAGTTTTCACCATAAAGACCTGTCAGGCTAAAATCTTGCCAGATTGGTGCAGCTTGAGTAAGTGCAGCAGTTGAAGCCAATGCACATGTAGCAAAAATTTGTGTAAGTTTCATTAAAAAATATCTCCCCCGAGAAGCAAGCAAAGCATACAGATTCTTAAGCAAAAATAAAGCCAAAATTGATCAATGACCTAAAAATAATAGATTTTCTAAAACATTCGATGGCTAAAATAACAGTACAGCTTGAATACTTAAAAATACATATGGATAAAACCGATAAAACGAAGTGAAGCACAGTTTTAAGCGAGGAAAAAATAATGTGAGACTTATCAAATAACTTAAGCAATAAAGTTGAATCACATATTGACTATAGGGAATTGCAAAAAATATCAAAATACTACTTGCATATGCTTCGCTTAGCCCCTTATATTCAAGGCATAAGGACACGATTCTGCAGACTCAAAAGTGTTCATCGTTCAATGTGGAGGAATTCGTTCCAAACTAAGTTGAAGATGCTCAGCGCTGTTTTTGACAGCAAAGTTAAACGTGCCAAGATAAGAAGTTTTGCACAAAAAAGATTCGAATAAAGAGGATGATATTATATGAACATTGAAATCCGTACTGATAAAAACATTCAAAATAGTGAACGTTTAATTACTTATGTTCGTGCAGAACTGAATGCAGAATTCCAGCGACACAGTGAACGTATTACCCATTTTTCCGTCCATTTAAGTGATGAAAATGGCCCCAAAGGTGGGGACGATGATATTAACTGTATGATTGAAGCACGCCCAGCAGGATTGAAACCTGTGGTTGTGAATCATCGCGGTCATAATATCGATACAGCAATTCATGGTGCGATCGATCGTTTAAAACGAAGTCTTGAACATCTCTTTGAAAAGAAAGAGAACCCACGTGGTGGAGCACTTGAATTTGCAGAAACCACTGATGTGAATGGTACAGATGATCTCGATGATGACTAAGCCAAATTTTGCTTAAATTAGACAGAAAAAAAAGCTCTTCGGAGCTTTTTTTATGTGCCGATGTTATGCAAGCCAAATGAAGAATAAATATATTTGTTATACATTTACCCAAAACAAAGCAACTTTTATTCGGCATAATAGTTTAAAACTGATTAAAGAGAGCTTTCTCCATGTTAACCGCGCAACAACAAGTCTTTGTGCAAGCCATAGAAGAACTAGACCTTGCTCAAGTGCAAAGCCTTTTAGCAGACGGTCTGGATCCTAATTTTATTGATCTTGAAAAAGGCCCAGCCATTTCTGTCTGGTCAGATGGTTTGTTCAAATGGTGGGAGCAAATTTGTGAAGCACATGAAGCGGGTACGCCGTTATCTGAGCAAGAAAAACAACAAAATTTGGCTCCGCATATTGAAATTTTAGATGCACTGATTCAAGCCAAAGCAAATCTACATTTATGGGATGCAGAAGAACTGTATGGTCCATTATGGGATGCTGCAAGTTCCGCGTGTGTCCCTGCGGTGCAACGCTTATTAGCAGAAAACGTCGATCCAAATAGCAAAGATGAAGAAGGTCTCACCATTTTGTCTTCAATCAGTGATTTATTCTTTGATTGTGATTTTGACGAAATTAACTGGTCGGAAGCGTTGGCTGAAGAAAAACAAACTTTAGAGTTGCTTCGTAGCCACGGGGCTAAAATGAGCAAAGAACTCATATAAAAGAACCAACATCAGAGTGAGATAAAAATGTCAGCAGTAAAAACAGTAGGTTTTATTTTTGGCGCAGCTTTAAGCATGAATGCGATGGCTGCCGATTTTTCCTTTGACCGCCCTGGCGCAGGTATGGGGACAGGCATTACGCCTGTCGGGAAGCTGGCATGGGAACAAGCGTTACCCAGCGCCAATTATAACGAAACGATGGTGAATGGCGAAAAGCAAAAAACCGTTACTTTAAATGGTGATATGTTATTTCGTACCGGTTTGGCGAAAGACCTAGAGTTACAATTGGGGTGGCAAGGACCCGCATGGAGCAAAGTGAAACGTGCAGGTCAGTCGGTTGAAGAGGATGGTTTGGGCGATGTCAGTATTGGCGTGAAAAAAGCCATTGATTTAGATGATGACAAACTCTCGATGGCTGTTGCAGCAGAAGCTATTTTAGCGACGGGCAATGATGGCTTCAGTAATGATGACGATATTTACAGCATCAGTTCTGCGGTTGCTTATGATTTTAGCGATTTAATTTCGACCTCCATCACTATGCGTTACGAAGTACAAGACAGTAATTGGGCTGTGACTGCCGTGCCGACGATTGAATATAAAATTGCCGATAAATGGTCAGGTTTCTCTGAATTGGTTTATCGTAAAGTTGAAAGTGAGCCTTATCAATATTCATTGGGTTCAGGGGTTATTTATGCTTTGAATACACGTATGCAATTAGATGCGAGTGTCGGTGTGGACTTAAATGGTAAAGATAAAAGCTATCAATCAGGTTTGGGTGTATCCTTCTTATTTTAATTAAAACTATAAAACCATATGAAAAAGCATCTTCAAGATCTTGAGTTCTTGGGCAGGTCTGCAATCAGTGGATTGATTTGTAGTGTCATTTTTTTATTTTCAATGACCTTACAAGCGCAGGATCAATTACTTTCCGCAGAAGATGCTTTTTCTTTTACGGTTGAATCTCATCGTGAGCATGAGGCACAGCTTAATTGGCACATGCCCGAGCGTTATTATTTATATCAGCACAAATTTGAAGTCCAACAGGGCACACAAAAACTGGCTTTAAAGTTACCTCCAGCAACGGATTTGTATGATGAAAATTATGGCCATACGCAAGTTTATTTTCAGAATGTACAATTTAATATTGCAACCGAAGCATCGAAAACCTATCAGGTGACTTGGCAGGGCTGCGCCCAAGACCGTATTTGTTATCCACCACAAACCATTGAGTTTCAGACCGATGTCGATGGTTTAGTGTTGCTGCAAAATCAGGCCAAATCAAATAAACGTTTACTCGATCTTGCCCAAACATCCAATAGCAATACAAGTGCTCAGCCGACTTTTGCCGCTGAAAATCATGCTTCGCGCAGCACGGCTCAACCTGTGGACATGGATACTGCTCAAGATCAAATATGGTCAGAAAAATTGGCTGAAAGCTCTTTGTTTTATGGCTTATTGTTGTTTTTTGGCTTAGGCATATTATTGGCTTTTACACCATGTTCATTGCCGATGTTACCTATTTTGACCTCCCTTATTGTACGGGACAGTAAAGGCTTAAAAGCATGGATGATTGCTTTGGTCTTTGTTTGTAGCATGGCGATGGTATATGCCATTTTGGGCTTAATTGCATCTTCGGCTGGGCTAAATTTCCAGCGCTGGTTACAGCAGCCTTCCACGCTGATTGCTTTTAGTGTGCTTTTTGTCCTGTTTGCCTTGAATTTATTTGGTCTGTTTGAAATTAAATTACCGCATGCTTTAGTGAACCGTTTAGATCGTGTGCATTCACTACAAAAAGGCGGCAGCTTAGTGGGTGCAGCGGTGATGGGGATCATCTCTGCGTTATTGGTCGGCCCTTGTATGACTGCACCCTTGGCAGGAGCGCTATTATTTATTTCTCAGACGCAAAGTCAGTGGCAGGGTGCATTGTTATTGTTCACATTGGGTTTTGGTATGGGCACACCATTACTATTAGCGAGTGTTTTGGGGGCAAAGGTACTGCCTAAAGCAGGGTTGTGGATGCACCAAATTAAGGTATTTTTTGCCTTTATTATGTTGGCTTTAGCACTGTATTTTATTCGGCCTTTAATGTCTGAAGCATGGATGCAATGGCTCAGTCTGGCTTTGGGCTTAAGCTTTATTGTTTATCTACTTTCTCGCTTAATCACACAAAAGACCCAGTTTAGATGGCTGTATATTGTGGCTTTGCTGATGGTGATTCCTTATTTGGCATATAGTCAATATCAACAAAGTCAGCGCTTTTTTGTTGAACAAAGCACTACTCAAGCGACATGGCATATTGCGAAAACAGCAGCCGAATTTCAGGCATTATTAGCCCATGCACCATCGAATCAAGCCATTATTATTGATGTTTATGCCGATTGGTGTATCGCCTGTCAGCCAATTGAACATCGTGTTTTAAAAGCAGCCCAAGTTCAGCAGGCGATAGCGCCCTATTTTTTAATTAAACTGGATTTGAGTGCCTATGATGCAACACATCAGGCTTTGCTGAATCAATGGGATATTTTAGGCCCACCGACCTATTTATTTTTAGATCCGAAACAGCAGGAAATTCGTGGTTTGCGTTTAACGGGCGCATTTACCGAAGCTGAATTAATAAAACAAGTCAGTATGTTTCAAAAACATTTAGGGCAATAAAGAATGTATCAGCTGTATATCGCCAATAAAAATTATTCCAGTTGGTCAATGCGTCCGTGGTTGGTACTTCAAGCCTTCAACCTGCCTTTTGAAGAAATCATGCTGCCATTTCCATCAGAACGTCATACAGGCACTTTTAAGCAGGATATTTTAGCCATTAACCCCAATGGTAAAGTCCCTGTGTTAATGGATGATGGGCTGTTGCTTTGGGATTCCTTGGCCATTTGTGAGTATCTGGCAGAACAACATCCAGAGCAAAATTTATGGCCAAAAAATTCGCAGCAACGAGCGCGTGCCCGCTGTATCGCTGCGGAAATGCACAGCGGATTTCCACATTTACGTAATGCCTGTGGGATGAATATTCGAGCCAATTTAAGCCAAGTGGGCAAGCGTTTATGGCAGGAAAATGCAGAACTGCGTGAAGAGGTTGCACGCATCGAGCAAATTTGGTCAGAACGGCCAGAAGCACAGGATTTTTTATGTGGCGAATTTTCGATTGCAGATGCATTCTATGCACCTGTCGTGACACGTTTAATGAGCTATGCTTTACCTGTAAGTGATGCGACGCAGCAGTATATGCAAACCATGTTGCAACATCCTGCAATGAAAGCTTGGGTGACTGCTGCATTACAAGAAGTGGCTTGGGTAAATTATTTAGAGCCTTATCAACACCACGTACTTTAGTATAGTTTGGCTTCGACCAAGCGTTCTGCATAACATTTGACTTGATTACGACCACAGGCTTTGGCTTCATACAGGGCTTTATCGGCTTGGCTTAATAATTTTTGTGGGTTGGTCTCTGTACTGGAGAATGCAACTCCAAAGCTTGCAGTCACTTTAATAATGTCGCCCACATTGCTGAGTAAATGCAGGGCTTGAATTGCTTGGCGACAGCGCTCAGCAATATTTTCTGCTTGTGCTAAAGAAGACTGATGCAGAATCAGAATAAATTCCTCTCCACCAAAGCGACCGACCACATCGTTATCACGAATGATTTGTGAGAGGGCTTGACTGACTTGAATAAGAGTTTCATCCCCTTTGTTATGACCATATTGATCATTAATTTGTTTAAAATGATCTAAGTCAATTAAGATCAGTGCATATGCTTTTGTGGGTTTATGTTCTAATTTTTCTAAACAGGCTTTAATACTGCGTCGATTCAATGTATTGGTGAGTGGGTCAATTTGACTTAAATGTTGAATCAGTTGTTCTCTATGCCGCCATTGGCTAAGCAAAATTTCAAATAAAATTAAACAAATAATCAGAATAGGTACAATGAAATACAACATTGAGATGACCCAAAACTTATTTTGGTAAGGGCTTGTGCTTAGATTAAATAGAGGCGCATAACTGATTTGACCTTGCAGGCTTAAATAATTGGATAAGATTAAAAATAGGGTGACGGGGATCAAAGTATAGTAAACAATTTTACGGTTAAACAGCACCAAACCCACCGTGACTAAACTGACGTAAGAGACCATGGTGGCAGGGCTGAGTACACCGATCATAGAGCCATTACGGCATAAAGAGAGCACCAAAATTCCAATGGATAAATAGGGCAGCCAGCGTTGTGCCCACTTTTTTTTATGCCAATAAGTACAAGGGAAAACCATTATGATTAGAAGGCAGCAGAATAAAATATCGAGCTTAAGTTGTAGTTTGAGTAAAGGTAAATGAACAAAATCCCATAAATTGGGAGAAAGTAGAATAAAACTTTTCCAAATAATCCAGATGACATGCACCAAGCTGCCTAAAATCAGGATGAGAATACATTTATTGAGGACACTCCAATTCATGATCACTTCATCTTCGAGCAAATATTTTGCAATTTTTGCTTTGAATGAGGTCAGAGTATTGGGGGGCAAATTTTTCTTCATTGAATAGCGCCGACCTCTAAATCTTTAAATGATAATTTAAGGATAATTTGATCTAATTTATTTTTTATAATTCACAACATAGCACGTTTTTTTATGAATGGTAATGGCTATATTTCATACAGATTAAAATCTAAAAATAGAGTTCATTACAATGAAGTTTGTTCTAAAAATAAAACAGTGTGTTGTATATAAGTATATTATTCTATTTTTATAGATCGCTTAAACTGCTGTTATTGAATAAATACAGATGAAAGGTTTAAGCATGAAAGTTTTACATATCGATTCCAGTATTTTTGGTGATGCTTCTGTTTCACGTCAACTTAGTCAGGCCATTGTTACGCAATTAACTGCGAAACATAGCGATGCCAGCGTGGAATATTTAGATTTAGCGACACAGATGATTCCACATTTAACTGCTGAAATTTTGATGGGACAAGATGCTGAACAAGCCGCTTTAGGCGAAAAAATTATTCAGCAATATCTAGATGCAGACGTTGTGGTGGTCGGTGCTGCCATGTACAACTTTGGACTTCCTTCAACCTTAAAAGCATGGATTGATCGTATTAGCGTGGCGGGTAAGACCTTTCAATATACTGAAAATGGTCCTGTTGGTTTGGCCGGTGATAAAAAGGCCTATATTGCCAGTAGTCGTGGTGGTGTTTATGGTGCAAATAGCCCAGCAGACTTCCAAGAAGGTTTTTTGCAAACCGTCTTTAACTTCACTGGTGTGAAGGATGTTGAAATTATTCGTGCTGAAGGTGTGAATATGGGGCCAGAGTTAAAAGAGCAAGCGATTGCAAGCGCTTTAGCTCAAGTACAGGCACTATAATTTTTAATTTAAGTCTTCCTCTTTGGTCAGCTTCGGCTGACTTTTTTTATTGATGTGATTATATTCATTGAGATTTAGTTTTGATTGGGTTGATGTGTAGATTTGGTAAAACAGACCCAAGCCAAACGTGTACAGAAGAATGATTAGATAAAATAGATTTTTGGCTTGAATGCTTTCATTGAACAAGTTGTGATAGAGGTCAAAAATGACATCCATCACTTCAGGTTAAGGGTGTACAGGTGACAAGGGATGTTTGACATAAATCACTTGTATTTGTGTGTAGTGAAAGGGGCTAAAAATGCCCGATGGGTATTGAGTGAACCTAAAAAAGCAGGTTTCGCCATGCAGATGAAAACAGTGAATTATGATGATTTATTTTGAGATTTTAATTGTTTAGCCACTCAGTCTAATGGTCGAATTTGAACCAGTTTATTGCTTGAAAACCCACGTCATATTTGCTCTAATGTAAAACGTAGCGCGTCGGGAGTGAAGTTCAATTGGTTGGGTTTACGGATGGTCATTTTTAAAATACTTTCTGTAATGAGTTGTTTCCATAAAGGACTTATCTTCATTTTTTCCATCTCGTTTTTCTGTTATGAGATGCTGCTGTATTTACCAATACAAGTTACAAAGTTACACTAAACTAAATAGTCACATTCAAAAATTGCAAAAATGGTGTGACTTTTTAACAATAAACAAGTCTAAACCAGACTAGGGAAATGAACAAAAATGAAAAAAATTGCACTTGCATTAGGATTGCTTGGATTAACCGTTTTAGCGAACGCTGCTGACCCATTAAATGGTACGGTATGGAAAACAATTGATGACAAAACCAAACAACCCAAAGCTATTGTAAAATTTACTGAGCAAAAAAATGGTTCACTCTCAGCGAGTATTCAAACCATTTTGACACCAGGTGAAGAAAATGCATGTAAAAAATGTGAAGGTCCGTACCATAATAAATCTTTAAAAGGTTTAAGAATTGTTCAAGGCCTTAAAAATGCGGGTGATAATAGCTATGAAAATGGCACAATTCTTGATCCTCAATCTGGTAAAACCTATAAATTAAAAGGTGAAATAGTAGAGGGTGGTAAAAAATTAGAATTACGTGGCTTTATTGGCGTTTCTGTTTTAGGTCGTAACCAAGTTTGGATTCGTGCAAACTAATTCAAAAGAAGAATAAATCAATAAAAAAACCTAGCTGATATTCAGTTAGGTTTTTTTTTATTGCAGCAGGCTACTACTGAATTTTTACTTTAAAGCGTGATAAGCGGCTTCATCATAACCCACAATATAGCCTTGCTCAGTTTCCAGTACAGGGCGTTTGATTAAACTGCTATGCGTTGTTAACGTATGAATTAAATTAGTTTCATTGGAAAGTGCAGCTTGTTGTTCTGCTTCGGTTAATTTGCGCCATGTGGTGCCTTTTTTATTGAGAATCACATTTTCCCCAACCTCATTCAGCCATTTTTTGACCGTTTCAGCATCAATACCTTGTTTTTTATAATCATGAAATTCATATGCCAAACCAAGTTGATTTAAGAGATCGAAGGCTTTTTTCATTGAACTACAATTTTTGATACCATAAATTTTAAGCATAAGAGGATCATTCCATTTTCTATTGCGAGATAGCGTAACGAAAATTTTATAGAAGCTCTAGAGGAAATAAGCAGGATTAAATCTTTAAAGATCGTGAACAATGTCATGAAATTGACATTTAGATTTGCCAATATAGTGCTATAGATCAAAAGAACGTGATGATTAAAAGAATAGAGATATAAAAAGAGAAAACCCGCATTTAATCATCCTGATCATGCGGGTCTCAATATAACGTCCATTGTCACATCCTTGCAAAATAAACAACCAAAGTGGTTTATTTTGTTTTCATCCTACGGCGTCCTATCCTTTTGCTGTCATCCTGACATGTCCCTGTGCCGTGAAGCTATAATGCACTTAAAAAGGCTGTATAAAAATATACAAACGCGTCAAGTGTTGTAGGTTTTTGGGTGGTATTGAGTGAACTGGTGTTCACTCAAATGAACTATATCGCTTCGATTTTATAATCAATAATCACTGGGGCATGGTCGCTAAACCAAGTCTCTTTATACACCCAAGCATTGATGGTACGTGGCTTCCAGTCAGGCGAGCAGGCTTGGTAATCAATACGCCAACCGACATTATTGGCACGAGCTTGTCCGCGATTTGACCACCATGAATAGATTTCAGCTTCTTTACGAACTTCACGGAAGGTATCGACATAACCTAAATCATCATAAATATGATCTAGCCATGCACGTTCATGTGGTAAACAGCCCGAAGATTTTTGGTTACCTGACCAGTTTTTAATATCGATGCGTTTATGTACGATATTGTAGTCACCACAGACGATGATTGATTTATCTTCATCCCGCCATTGTTTTAAAATATGTTGATATTGATCTAAAAAGTGGTCTTTACGTGCTTGAGCTTCTTCACCTGATGAACCTGAAGGTAAATAAAGTGAACAAATATGGACTGGCTTGTCTAAACCTAAATCGAATTCCGCAGCAATAAAGCGTCCTTGAGAATCGGCCAGTTCAAAACCTAAACCCTCCGTTACAGAAACAAAAGGTAGGCGACTATAAATTGCAGTGCCTGCATAACCTGCTCGTTCCGCAGGGAAGAGGTGGGCATACCAGCCTTCAGGTTTAAATTTATCCGTCCATTGAGCATGGGTGATCCTACTTTCTTGCATGCAAATCACGTCTGCATCAGATTGTTCCATCCACTCCAGTAAGCCTTTGGTGACAGATGCACGCAAGCCATTGACGTTAATTGAAACGACTCGTAGAATTTTTTGATCACTTGGATAGCTACTCTTTGGTATCATGCGCAGTCATAACCTCTATATTATGAATTTCGGAGCACCTCATGACCTCGCAAGCGACTTTTAACCCTCAAGCTTTTATCGAACTTGCACTCTCACGCGGTGTGCTTAAATTTGGTGAGTTTACTTTAAAATCAGGTCGTGTGAGTCCTTATTTTTTTAATGCGGGTTTGCTCAATGATGGTGAAGCGCTAACACTGTTGGCTTCTGGCTATGCGGATCAATTAATCGCTTGTGATAATGTTGAAGTGATTTTTGGACCTGCATATAAAGGTATTCCATTTGTTGCAGCAACGGCGGTGGCTTTGTCTCAAAATCATGGTGTAAGTGTGCCTTGGGGTTTTAACCGCAAAGAAGCCAAAGATCATGGTGAAGGTGGTGTTTTGGTCGGTGCTTCTGTTGAAGGTAAAAAAGTTTGGATCATTGATGACGTGATCACGGCAGGGACTGCGATTCGTGAAGTGGTGACGGTTCTTAAAAATGCTGGTGCGCAAATTGCAGGTGTTTTGGTCGCTTTAGATCGTCAAGAAAAAGGTCAAGGCAAACTTTCTGCGATTCAAGAAGTGCAAAAAGAGTTAGAAATTCCAGTTCATGCATTAATTACCATGAAAGATTTAATGGACTTTTTGGATGCTAAAGGTGAGAAAGAGGCTTTAGCGAAAATGGAAGATTACCGTGTGAAATATGGCATCTGATTACAGTATTGCTAGGATTTGAAAATAAGGAGCTTAAAGCTCCTTATTTTATATATTGCAGTATAGATAGAAGAATAAAAATCATACATCACCGCCAGCATGGCGCGCTGATTTTGATTGCTGGTCGGGTTTATAACTATATGATTCGGTAGCAAGAATGTTGCTGTAAAAAGAGTATGAATTTGAAGTGTTTTTGAACGTTTATCAGATTAAATGGCTTAAAATATGACGAATGAAAAGTGCTAGCTGTGAATTCTTTAAAATAATGACCAATATATAGAATTATTTTCTGTGTGATAATTTAACGAAAATGTTTCATTGTGTGTTTAAGTTCATATTTTTGTAGTATTATGTGTTGAGAATTGTAAATAAACTTTGTCTTTATAATAAATGTTGCAGGTTCATACACATGATAAGCCAATTCAAGAAAAGTGCTGTTGCAAAAACGTCATTGATCACTTTGTTTGGCTTATTTATTGGATTTCAAAGTTCAGCGGTTTTTGCTCAGCCTAAAGCAGGAAGCAGTATTACCAATATTGCGAGCGGTGATTTTTATGACGAGCAGGGCAATCTGCAAGTTATTAATTCCAATGCTGTTGTTCTAACTGTTCAGGCCATTTATGCGCTCAACCTGCAAAGCAATCAACAGAATATTGGTACCATTGGCAGTAAGCTCAATTTTCCACATGTACTGACCAATACCGGTAATATTGTAGATAATTACACATTAAGTTTAAGCCAGCTGAGCAATGATCAATTTAATCTAGACAATGTGGCTGTTTATATTGATCGGGATCAAAATGGTGAGCCTGATGATAACAATAATTTACTTAATTCCAGTGCCAGTCTTCGATTAGAAGCTGGTGAGTTTGCTTCGCTGATTGTTGTTGGAGGGATTCCGACCAATGCAGCAGCGGGCAACATCGCGAATTTTACTTTAACGGCTGTCAGTCAGTACGATAATGCAATTATAAAAACAGTCAGTGATACCGTAAAAGTTGTTGATGATGCTGTTATTCAGGTCACTAAAGCTCAAAGTATAAGTACAGGGAAAACAGGCACAGAAATTACCTATACCCTTGCTTATGCAAATACGGGTACAGCAGCGGCTCGACTGGTTTTACGCGATACATTAGCAGCGGACGTGAGCTATAAATTAGGTAGTGGTAGTTGGGGCAATGGTTTAGGCGCTCTTACTGATGCCGATGATGTTGAAACGGGTGCGAACTCAGCAGTTAAGTATCAAGTGAATAATGGTTTAGTCGAATTTGAACTTGCCAGTGTTTCTGCTTTAAGTAAAGGTACAGTCAGCTTTAAAGTGACAGTGAATCCGAATGCGCTAGAAAAAGTTCCCAATACTGCGGACTATCAACAATATAATGCATCAAATACGGTGTTAAAAAGTACGACCACCAATACTGTAATCTTTAATGTGCAGCAAACTTTAGGCGTAGTATTGAACTATAGTTCTGCCAATGCAAATGACGATGGTGAGCCAAATGGTGGTTTGAATAATTTGCAAACCCAAAATAATACATTTGGTGGGATTGCTAAGGAAGTTCAATTTGATCATTATGTTTGGAACACAGGGCAAGCCACAGACACTTATAATTTAAGTTTCCTCAAAAGTAATGTTCCAAGTTGTGCAGTTGTTCGTTTGTATCATGCTGATGGTCGTACTTTACTGACGGATACCAATGGTGACGGCATAATTGATACAGGTGGTTTAGCGACTGGAGTTTCAAAGAGAATTAAACTTGGTGTTTATTTCCCTGCGAATTGTACATCAACAAGTACAATGGATTTTGACATCACTGCGACATCGGTTACGGATACAAGTATAAAAAATAGTACGCGTGATCGATTGATTAATACCGTTGCTGTCGGTGAAAGTGATTTATATAACAGTAACAATTCTGGTCTGGGTGTTGGAAATGTTGCTGGTTCAGATGGACAGGCATTATTGGTCAAGAATGCTGTAAACGCTACTGATGTTGTTTTTCCGTTGGTGATTAAAAATAGTAGTGCAGTGTCAAATAATTATAATTTATACGCTTCGAGTACAAATATTGATATCAATAGTATAAGCACAACGTTACCAACAGATTGGAAGGTTAAATTTTATAATGGTGATACGACTTGCCAGTCCCTACAAAGTGAAATAACCAGTACAGGAAATTTAGTTGCTGGAGCAACAAAACAATATTGTGCGGTGGTTAGTGTTCCTGCCAATACAACTGTATCGAATTTACCCATTTGGTTCGCAATGAAATCTCCGATGAATGCTCAAGGAGATAGTATTAAGGATCAAGTGGATATTGCATTACGCAAATTAACCTTGGCGAATGATCAACAAGGGCGAATCAATATCGGTGGTACAGTTGTTTATCTGCACACTTTAAAGAATATGGGTTCATTTGTTGAGGGGGATACGACTGGCAAAGTGAGCCTCAATGTCGTACCGCAAAATATCAATGATGGCTTTAGCTATACCTTATATTATGACGCCAATAATAACGGGGTACTGGATGGCACAGATCCAATCGCCACGGATTTATTTATTTCCAGCGGTTTAGCACCTCAAAATTCAATTCAGCTGCTGCTAAAAGTTCAGGCGCCAACCACAGCAACCAATGGTATGGCGAGCACTGCCAATATTGTTGTATCAGCAACAAATACGATTCAAGGTTTAACACTTACATCTATTCAAAATACAGATTTAACCACTGTCGATCCTACACAACTTCGTTTAACCAAAGAACAAACTAAAGATGAAGCTTGTGTATTGATGAATGCTGCTACAGCAACATATAGCAGTACGCCATTAATGATTAAACCGAATCAATGTGTGACCTATCGATTAACAATCAAAAATGATGGTTCAACACCAGCCGCTAATGTTGTGATTAATGATGTCGTACCTGCTTATAGTATTTTGCGCAGCAGTTTAGCGCCATCGGTAAGCAAAGGTGCTGTAGTGGTGAGTGGCAATCAAATTTCAGGAAATATTGGAGCACTTGCACCACAAGAGCAGGCTGCATTGTATTTTTCTATTCAAGTAATACCTTAAATTGGGCGGATAATAGAAGATGAATATAATGAATACATTCGAAAATTTCCGTACCAAAATCATTTATTTCGCTGTTTTAGTCAGTACTGTGCTGGTGATGCAGCAGTCCAGTTTTGCAGCTGCTTCGACTCGGCAAATTATCAGTAATATGGCAATTGGTGAATATACCGAAGAAGGCTCTACGGTTGTTCAGGTCAGCCGCTCGAATTTAGTTCAAACCAAGATTCTGCCTGTTTATTCAGTCAAGTTAACGGCAGACAATATAAAAACTGTTGTTGCAGGGCAAACGGTCTATTTTAGTCATACCTTAACCAATACTGGTAATGAAACAGATCAATACAGTTTTGTTGTCAGCAATAATACAAATGATGATTATGATTTTAATAATGTATCGGTCTTTTTAGATAAAAATAGCGATGGCGTGCCAGATGGTGCTGCAATGACATCTTATGCCTTAAGTGCAGATGAATCTGTAGGATTAATTGTTGCAGGCACCCTGCCGAATACGGTGGCTTTAGGGCAGAACGGAAAATTGACTTTAAATGTCAATTCATCCAACAGTGCTTTAGATAATAACATCAATATCGATACAGCTACGGTTACCAATCAGTCGGCTTTAGTGGTACGTAAAAAGTTTTATCAAACCTCCGTAGCCAATGGTGATGTTGTGACTATTCGCTTGGATTATCAAAATCTAAGCAATGTGGCGACTGGTAGCGTGACCTTAACCGATACGCTGGATTCTAGTTTGGTATATCAATCAAATAGTGGGGAAAATTGGAATGGCACAGCGGTTGATTCAGGTATAGGAAATGATCCAGCAGGGATTAATTACAATGTCACATCCAATGTGGTTAGCGCTGTATTAAATACAGTAGCGGCAAATAGCGTCGGCTATATCGAATTTAAAGTTAAAATAAATAAAGTGTTGGCTGGCACAGTTAACAATACCGTTATTTTTCAATACGATCATGATAATGACAATAATGTTTCCACATTGCCAATTTCTGATTTAAGTAATACCGCAGTCGTCAATGTGGCACCAATTTATGCGGTCAAAATTAATGGCAGCACAAGCGATGTAAACAACAGTACTGCAATTACTGCTGCATCAGTCATGCAAGGTGGCGAGCTAGTTTTTAATAACTATGTTTGGAACACAGGAAACAGTGTCGATAGATTCAATCTAACTTTGACTGGGAGTACATTTCCTGCGGGTAGCCAAATTGAATTTTATCGTGCGGATGGTGTAACACCATTATTAGACAGTAATGGTGATGGAATTCCTGACACGGGTTTATTGTCATCGAGTACCAATTTCCCCATCGTTGTCAAAGTGCGTTTACCAAGTAGTTATGCGGTTACAGCAGATACAACATTTGAGGTTTCACCTCAAGCACAATCTTTAGGTGATATAACAAAAACCAGCTTAATTAAGGATCAAGGGGACTTACTTGCAACCACCATGGCTCAATTGGTTGATTTAACCAATAGTCCTGAAAACAATGCTTTAGGTAATGGCAATGTTGATAATGCAGGCAATGCTTGGAAAACGATAACGACATCAACCAGTATTAATCCAGTCGCTGGTGGTCAAGCAGTTTTTCCATTAAAAGTAACTCATACCGGTGTTGGAACAGAATATTTACTCAGTGCAAATGCGAGTAGTGATTTTACGAATTTGATTTTGCCTAATGGGGTAAATAGAGTTCGTTTTTATGTATCAGCAAATGGTTCAAATTGTAGTGTTTTGGGAGCTGAGACGGGTAAAATACTTTATTTAAATAATGGTGAAAGCCAATTGGTTTGTGCTGTTGTGGAGGTTGATCAACTTAATAACAGTGTGATTACACCCATTTATTTTCGTGTCCTTTCTACAAGTTTTGTCAGTGGAAATAACAGCAGTAATCCAAGTCAAGACACGATTAAAAATGCGATTACCATTCAAAGTGTAAATGCTGTAGCTAAAGTAGAATTTATGCCGAACTCCCGTGGTCAGGTTTCACCTTTGGGGACAGTGATTTATAGCCATACGTTAACAAATAATACGGATACAGATCTTACTGGGAATTATAGTTTTCTTGTGAGTAATGATCAGGAAGCATTTAACAGCACACTTTTCTATGATGTGAATGGAAATGGCGTGTTTGATGCGGGTGATTTAGTCATGAGAAGTTTGGCTGATTTGCCAAGTGGTAAGTTGGCTGCACATCAGCAGGTAAAATTGCTATTGCAAGTTCAGAATATGGCTGCGAATAACACCACTCAAGCAAATAGTACTGTGGTGAATCTGACAAATTCCAGTAACAGTCAAGTTTTAGCTTCCATTGTTGATGTGACCACAGTGGCTCAGGCACAGCTTAAGCTGAATAAATTGCAAGCACGAGATTTTGACTGCAACGGTACAGCGGACGAAGCATACAGCACCAATACTTTGAACATTGGTCAGCAAGCCAATGGGCAGGGTCAGTGCGTATTGTATAAAGTGACTTTGACCAACACCAGCGCAGCGGATTTGAATCGTGTTTTTACTTTTAGAGATATGACACCTGTTTATACAGTGCTATCACAATCTCCAGTGTGTACATCTTGCAGCAGTGTCACCAGTCCTGCAATGGGACAGGTGGGGGCATTAACTGGAACGTTAAATAGTGTAATGGCAAATCAAAGCTACGAATTTAATTTTGGGGTGCGCTATGTTGGGCAGTAATCAAAATATACAGAAAAAAATATACGAGTTCAGTGTGCGATATTGTTTTGCTTTATGGATAATAATAGCGACTTTTTTTATTAGCCAAAGTATTTTTGCGGTTACATTTGATTCAACAGCTGCTACAGCTCGTTTTGAAGTTACTGGTACGACACAATCGCCAATTGTACGTGGCGGATCGGGAACACAAGTGATTACGGTTCAGAACAAAGGACCTAATAATGCAACAAATACTGTTGCAATAGTAAAAGCAAGTTTATCTACAGGTGTAACGATTGCTTCTGTAACTTCATCTGTAGGATCTTGTTCTGGGAGTGGAGCTGGACCTTATACTTGTAGTATAGGTTCTGTGGTGAATGCAGGAACTTTTATTTTAAGTATTACCTATAATGTAAGTCTTGCTGCATCAGTTGGAACAGCACAGCAAATAGCAGTGAGTGTAAATAGTGATCAGTATAACCCAGGTAGTGGTTCAGGGGAAATATTGCACAATGCTTGGGGTGCGATTGGTGCTGAAACAACAGCTTCACAATATGGTGCATTTTGGGTTGGACGGACGAGTACTACTGCAACTTGTAATACAAAATCATCTCCTTGTTTATTGGGTTCTGCCTCGGAAGAAGGTGATGCTTTATTGTCAGCTTGGCCAAAAGATCAGGTCAATCCTACAGGGCAATATTTGAATAGTGCCGTAACAGGTAATAATAACGATACTTATTTTACTAGCGATACTACAAATCCAACAGTGAGCCAAGTTGTACCGAATATTAGTACTTATGCATATAAATCATTGGTTTTAAGTCAAGGCAGTAACTTTGTAAATAACCGTCGTGCATGGCAGTTTTCAAGTTATGTTTATATCCCAGCTTCAACCACCAGTGTTTCCCTCTGTGTGGGTACGAGCGGTGCAATGATTGATGATGGTGCTTATATTACGTTAAAAAAATCAACGGATAGTACTCGAACAGTAGTTCAAAGTCCGCGAGATACTTATGATAGTACCAATGCTTATGTTGTCACAACGACAGGTTTGAGTAGTGGTTATTATGAATTGGTTTATCGTATGGTCAACCAAAATAATGTGAGTAGTGGTGAGAATGCACCAGGTCAATATGGTGCTGTTGGTATGTCATTCAATGGTGGGTCTTGTACTGATGCAAATTTACAAAATGCCTTAACAGCAGGTTTTCCTACATATATTAGTATTGTTAACCCAGACTCAGATTTAGCGATTACTAAAACAAATAATACGAGTCTTGCTGTTGGTGGCACATCAACCGATTATATTGTGCGTGTAACAAATAATGGTCCTGATGCTGCGGTAGGTGCGATTTTAAAAGATGCTGCGGTGGCGAGTTTAACTAAAACAGCGATCGCATGTACCACAACTGCAAGTAATAAATGTACTTCTGGTACAACACCAACCATCATCGCGATTGAGTCGGGTTCAGGCTATACTTTACCGACTTTGGCGAATGGTGAGTTTTATGAGTTAAAAATTACAGCTACGGTTGCAAGTACAAGTACACTAACTTCAGTTAGTAATACAGCGACTGTAACAGCACCAGCAAATACAACAGATTCTGTATCAACCAATAATAGTGCAACAGATACGGATAGTATTCGAGCACGTATTCGAATTGCAAAAATCTCTAATAATGGATTTGGTTCTTTTAATTTTACGGGACTGACCAATTTACAAGATAGCAGTGGTAATAGTGTAACAACAGATACTGTGACTACTATAGCAAGTGGAAGTGCAGTTACATCTAGTAACTCTCTCTATAGTTCAAATTTAAATAATGCAGTTTTGATAAGCGAGACCATTCCTGCCAACTATAATTTAAGTTCTGCCAGTTGTATTGATAGTAATGCAGCGAACTCAGGGAATCCTGCAACAGCATTTGGTACATTGTCATCCGGTCAATTGGCGATCCCTGCTGCAAATATTGTGGCGGGTGCAAATATTGTTTGTACATTTACCAATAATCGTAAGAGTGCAACTTTTCGAATTGCAAAAGCTTGGGGAGCCAATAGTGTGAGTGGTAATGTTGCTCAGATTGCGGCAACGACAGGTTTGACGAATAATACCAGTGCATTAACGAGTACAGCTCCAACCAATCTGAATGGCTCAAGTGTGACTGTGTATGCAGGAGAAACTGTTACTTTACCTGTAGAAACCATGACTACAGGAAATCTCAATAATTATAATACGATATTGTCTTGTAGTGCAGGAGGTGGGGCAACTGCAAATAGTCTTTCTGGTACAAATGGTCAAAGTAGCAACTCTTTAACTGTTGGCGATGGTGATGAATCTAAATTAATTACATGTACCTATACCAACACACGTAAAAGTACAACGCTAACACTAAGAAAGACATGGGCGAATGCCAAATTAAATGATGCGGCGACAGTCAGTGCGACAGGCTTAACCAGCTTAAGTTCAACAGCGAATACCACGAATGAAACAGATGCAGGCACAGCACAAACTGTTTATGCGGGTGACGTGATTACACTTTTAG
This sequence comes from Acinetobacter sp. ANC 4973, assembly GCF_002135275.1. NCBI lineage: Bacteria > Pseudomonadati > Pseudomonadota > Gammaproteobacteria > Moraxellales > Moraxellaceae > Acinetobacter > Acinetobacter sp. ANC 4973. The sequence goes on along the minus strand of NZ_NEGM01000003.1, from coordinate 89,688 downwards.
AAACGATCACAACAGGTGCAGGAAATTATACCGCTGGCTTGGCATGTACAGGAAACACAACTGCCTTAAGTGGTTCACAACTGACGGTAAATGCTTCAGATAGCTCAGTGGTGTGTACCTATACCAACACCCGTAAGAGTGCAACGCTTACCTTAAGAAAGACATGGGCGAATGCTAAGATTGCGGATTCTGTGACGGTTAATAGTGCAGGATTTATTAATAATGCTTCTGTATCTTCGATTGTAACAACTTCAGGAAATGACACAGCAACAAGTACTATTGTGACAGTTTACGCTGGAGAGATCGGAACAATTGTTGAGAGTTTTATAGTGGGTAATCCTACGGATTATAATTCATCATTAGCTTGTTCTGGGACAACTGGATTAGTAGGTAATTCACTCACAATAAATGCAAATGATACAAATGTACTTTGTGTTTACACTAATAGTAGAGTGACTCAAGTCATAATCTCTGGAAAAGTGTTTGATGATAATAGTGGTACAACAAATAACATTGCTAATGCTTACAATGGTATCCAAGATAATGGTGAGCTTGGAATTGCGAATAGCTTAATTCTTCTGAATGATTGTAGCTCAACGCAAGTAGCTACAATCAAGACGAATGCTAATGGTGAATATAGCTTTAGTGTTAATCAGAATTCATTACCATCATCTTTTTGTATCGTTCAGCAAAATTTACCTGAGTATATTTCTGTAAGTGGAACCAATGGATATACTAGATCAACAGATACGATTGCTTTAACAAAAACAAGTGCAACGAGTTACACAGCAAATAACTTTGGAGATGTCATTGTTAATGTTGTGTTAAGCGAAGATGGGCAACACACCGTGATTGCGGGTGATGTTACAGACTATCCTCATCGTTTAACAACACAGACACCCGTTCAACTGACTCAATTATTGCAAACCCAAACGCAGCAACCTAATTCCAGTATTGATCAGCAGTGGCAAGCTTTGGTTTATCGCGATACCAACTGTAATGGTAATGTGGATGCGGGAGAAACTTTATTTAATCCAAGTATGGCAAGTTCAGTTTTATTACAACCGAATGCGGATATTTGTTTAGTACAACGTGTACATGTGCCAACCAATGTGGTGGCTGGTGCACAGCATATTGGAGCATTGCAAGCGAGCTATGCTGTGACTTTGGCTGATCCTGTGCAGACAATTACGGCACAGACTGCTAAACGTCAAGATGTGACACTTATTGGTAGTGCTGGCTTAACATTGACAAAAAAGGTCCGTGCAGTTGCAAACTGTTCTTCAACGCCAGTAGATTCCAATGGTTTTGTTACAAATAACGAAGTGCAAAAAATAGATAATTTAGAGTACGAAATTATCTATAAAAACAATAGCAGCAAGAAACTTCAAAACGTAAAAATCAAAGATAGTTTACCAATAGGTACTAATTTTGGCAGTATCAGCTGCGCCTCAACGCCTAGCGGAAACACGTGTAGTGCAACTAGCTTGGGTAGTTCATTGCAATGGAATTTAACAGGAGTGTTAAATCCTGCTGCTACAGGGGCGCTCAGATTCTGCGTCACACAATAATGCTGAGCGTAAGCAAACTTTAAATTAGCAAAGATGGATTTTAAATCAGCAAAGGCAACTGGAACACCAAAATGGACAAAATTGGTATAAAAGTTGCTTTGCTTGAATCAATTCGTATTTAACGTAAAAAAGTGTGATATTTATCAACAAAAGCGTATCGAAATGATGTATTTTTGTAATTATCTGGCGTTTATTTGAATAGTGTATCGAAAAAGTCGAAGCTGCAGTTCAAAAAATGGGATCGTGCGTTTTGGAGCAAGAAATATGTATTTAAAAAGTCAATGGAAAACAGGTCTACTTGCAGTGGCAGCTTTACTTTTAGCTGTGAATGCAAGTGCTGAAACTAAAGTTTCAAAAGACCCTGTCTCAGTAGAATTAAAAACTTATCTGGTGAGTGCAAGTGCAGATGGAAAACCGACAGCTAAGTTAGTTACCAAAGTTAAGCCGAATGATGTGATTGAGTATCGTGCAACGTATACCAATAACACGGCTGGAAAAATTAAAAATCTTGCAGCGACTTTACCTATACCAGTAGAAACCCAATTTTTGGCCAAGTCACAGCCAGACAATGCGCAAGCAAGTACAGACGGTATTAATTTTGCCCCGATGCCTTTAAAGCGCAAAGAGGGTAACCAAATGGTGAATGTTCCGCTTAAGGATTATCGTGCATTACGTTGGACCATTGCAGAGCTTCCAGCAGGAAAATCTGTCACGGTTTCGGCTCAAACACGTATTAATAGCGACAAAACCAAAAACTAAACAAATCGACATTGAATATTCAATCGGGGTAAGTTCCAAATGTCCAATCAAACACAACGTTTAAAGTTCACGCAACTCGCAGCATCTATTGCCTTGGTTGCTGGTGGTGCTGCATTTGTTCCTGCAGCGAATGCTGCGGCACCAACTGCGGGTACAAATATCAGTAACATTGCATCTGCAAGTTATACCGACAGTACAGGTAACTCTAAAACTGTTACGTCAAACGTAGTAACAACCACTGTTTTACAAGTGGCCAGCTTTACTTTGGTGTCTGACCAGACCAAAACTGCAAATGCCAATGGTCAAGTGTCTTTATCTCATACCTTAACCAATACAGGTAATGGTAGTGATATCTTTAACGTGGGTGTTGTGAATAACGATACACGTGATAGTACTGGAGATAACTATGACTTTACTGGTTTAAATGTTTATCTAGATGCCAACAAAGATGGTATTCCAGACAGTCAAACGCCTGTTACTAGTGTCGCTTTAGCTGCTGGTGAGTCGGTGAACTTAATTGTACAAGCAACAACGGCTAGTACTAATGTGACAGCTGGTGATCTTGGTAAGTTGACTGTTTCTGCAATCAGTGGTTTCGATACAAGCATCACTGCTAAAAACGTTGATACCGTTAAAATTACCAATGGTGCGGTCATTAGCTTGGTTAAATCTGCAAGTGTAAAAAATGTAGATGCAACTCAAGCAAGTACGACAGCGCGTGAAGTTGAATATAGCTTAGCATATCAAAATACAGGTAACACTACGGCAACTGACGTTACCATTACTGACGTACTTCCTGCTGGTTTAACTTATGTTGCTGGTTCAGCAACTGTAAATGGTTCTGCATTGAATGATGGTACCGCTGATGCAGATGGATATGATTACACATCTGGTATTGTTAAATTAGTTGTTCCTACTGTTGTTGCCAACAGTGGTGGTGTTTTAAAATTCAAAGTTAGAGTCGATCTAAATACGCCTGCAGGTACTATTACCAACACCGCAGAAGTCGATCCAGATGGTCCTGGCACAGAAGGTAAAACACCGTCTAACCCGAATGATATTACAGTGTTAAGCGTTAAAAAAGGGACCATCAATGATAGTACTACTGATGCCTTTGCCGATGGTGTAACGCCAACAGCAACAACTCCTGTGGATGACATCATTACTAAGTCTACTACTCAAGGTACGCCAGTTATCTTTGGTGGAATGGGTTCTGGTGTAGAGCCAATTGTTATCCATAATACGGGTAATGTTACTGAAAGTTTTAACATTACTGTGAATAAAGCTGCTTTACCGTCAGGCAGTATTGTTGAGCTGTTCAAAGCTGATGGTGTAACACCATTAACCGATACCAGTGGTGATGGTATTGTTGATACTGGGCCAGTAGCAAGCAATGCGGTATACCAAGTTGTTGCTAAGATTACGTTACCATCTGGGTATTCTACGGCATCCGCAATCAATACCATTTTAACCTCGGTTCCTGTTACGAATCCGACCGCGACAGATACCATAACTTTAAGCATTGATAAAGTAACCGCTTCTACAGTGGATTTACATAATGGCGATGCAACGAATAGTGCTGTAGGTTCTGTTTCAGGTGCATCGGGTCAAGATACTGGGCAATACGTTGAAACTAAATCAGCTAAGCCAGGCGTAGCCGTTAATTTCCCATTAACGATAGAAAACAAAGGTGCAACTGGAGATAACTTTAATTTATCTACAGCACCAGCATTGCCTACAGGCTGGACAGTTCAATATTACCTAGCAGATGGTTCTGGTAATCCAACAGGTGCTGCAATCACCAATACGGGTAATATTCCCGCTGCTGGCACAGTTAATTTTGTTGCTGTTGTCACATCTCCTGCAAGTGCTCCAGCAGGTGACCAAGAAGTGATCTTCAAAGTTGCATCTCCTGCAACTGGTCTGACTGATGTAATGTCTGATCGTGTCACTGTAGAAACAAATCGCGTACTTAGCTTGCAAAATGATCGCACGGGTCAAATTGCTCCTGGGGGTACGGTAGTCTACAAGCATACTTTGACCAACAACGGTAACATTGTTGAAGGTGCTACTGCTGGTAGTTTGCCATATACGATTACGAATGATCAGGCTGCAAATGGTTGGGTAACAAGCTTATTTGTTGACTTAAATAACGATGGTATTGCGGATGCAAATGAGTTAGTCACAGGCAATGATCTTGCAGCATTAACTGGCAGTATTGCGCGTAGCACTGCTGTTAACTTACTGATTAAAGTTCAAGCGCCAACAAATGCGACTGCTGGAACACCAAGTTCAGTTGTATTTACCATCTTACCTACACCGGTGGGCAATCAGTCAGTTGTTGCACTCGTGAATACTGATTTAACCACGGTGACGAATGGTCAAGTGCGTTTGGTAAAAGAACAATCTCTAGCGAATTGTTCTAGTGGTGCTGCTACGGGTGCTTATACACAAAATACGGTCTCTGCTAAACCAGGTGATTGTGTGAAGTATAAAATTACAGCGACTAATGAAGGTAATGCTGATGTGACGAATGTGGTGATTAGCGATGCGACACCTGCTTATACTACGTTAAAAGTAATTGCAAACGCGTCTCCTTTAGCAACTAATGCATCATTAAGTACATCAACGACTGCTTTAACAGATGGTTCAACAGGTACAGTTGCTGCTGAAAAAACACCTTTAGTGCCAAATACAAGTGCAGTATTAGAGTTTGTCATTAAAGTTAATAATTAAGATTCATTTGATGATCTTTGATCGTTAATTATGAATTGATTAAGCATGTGAGCATTTGCTAAATGCAGGTGCTCACATCACATAATTTTAAAATTTGTTTTTATTTAGACTATTTAGTTAAAGGGTAGAGCGCTGTGCAGCGACGGAAGCAATTTCAAGTATGTCAGAACATGAGTTTCATGTTATCCACGTTGGCAATATCGATATTGTCAGCGCAGTACGGTCATGCAGCGAATATGCCTGAAGTCGGAAGCACTATTCAGAATATTGCTTATGCAACCTATATCGCACCAAATGGTATACAACAACAGTCAGTTTCCAATGCTGTGGAAGTCAGTGTCTCAGCATTATATGCAATTGCGTTAACGTCACCACCTGTACAGGATATTGAACCGAGTGTTCGTGTGGTTTGGGCGAATACACTGTCAAACAATAGTAATGCTTCAGTAAATGTTCAGCTAGAAGCACTAACAATAAATCAACTCAGTAATATTAAAATTTATATAGATAGCAATAAAAATGGTCAATTCGATGCCAATGACCAGCAATTAATAACGACTGTACCATTACAAGTGGGGCAGAGCGTTAATTTGTGGGTTGTTGCCACAGCCAGTGCAAATTTAATCGAAGCGCAGCAATTTAACTTGCCGATCAAGGCCGTAGTGGGTGAAGATCAGAATGCGACAGCTGCAGCGACCAATAGTGCTGTGAGTTATGGCGCAAAATTAGTGGCCACAAAAGAAGTATTACAAAAGACGTTTGAACCCTCTGCTGTAGCAAATTATGACTTGAACTATACTTTAAACATTAGCAACCAAGGTCAAAAAGCAGCGAAGCCTACGGATGTTATGGTGGATGGTCAACTACAGAAAATGGTGCTGTTGGTCGATGAACTGCCTGTAAATACCACGTTTAAATCGGCACAGGCTAAAAATGCTCAAGCTAAAATTTTGTATAAGCTTGCAAATGATCGTTACAGTACCGTTAGTCCGAATGATATAAATCAAATCAATCAGTTGGTGGTTGGATTTCCGCAAATTGATGCCAATACCACAGAGCAGATTGATCTTGTGGTCAGCATGAACCGTAATATTGCAAAAACAACGGTGAATAATACCTATCAAGTGTCTTATGCGGTGACGGATAGCCAAAAAACGGTTTTGTCCAATACCGCTTCTACTGTCGTGGGTGGTTCAGCAAATATTAGCAATAACTCTGGTGACTTTAAAAATATTTTAGCCACTGGTAGTGTAAATAAGCCGCTTTATATTGAAGCGAAGAATGCCAGCTGCAATGCAGACCGCTATAGTTCAGATCGGGTCAAAATTCGGATTAAGTCAACCAAAACTGGCGATATTGAAGAAGTGATTGGCGTGGAAACAGGGGTCAATACCGGTGTATTCCAGTATACCTTGCCGACTACATTTTCAGACAAAGGCATTTCATATGACGCTGTGCTGCAAACGCTTAAGCGCGACCAAGTTGATATTCGTCTAACCGATTGTTTGGATGCTCAAGGGAAATCCACAGGCACAATTACCGATATTAGTACCAACGTATTGATAGATCCGTATGGTACGGTATTTGATGCCAAAACAGGCAAGCCTGTTGCTGGGGCAACAGTGACGCTTTTAGATCAAAGTGGTCAGCCAATTGGGAATAATATTGCCTTTGCAATTGACCCTCAAACTGGGAATAAGGTTTCTATTCCAGCGACACAAGTTACAAATGATGCAGGTGAATTTGTTTATCCATTTGTTGAAGCGGGTACTTATAGTTTCGTGGTGGATACCAGCACGATTCCGGGAAATTCTCGCTATACCTTTAAAAGTGATACATCTGTATATCCAAGCTTTTCAGCAGATAAAGCGGTTGATCTTAAATGGTCATATGCAGGACAGTTCACCTTAAATAATGGTGACCCCGCACTGAATATTGATATTCCGATTGATCCTAAAGTAGCAAATATCAGTTCATCGTTATTTGTTCAAAAAACTGCTTCAAACAAAACCGCAGAAATTGGCGAATTCGAAGAATATACTGTCAAGGTTGTAAATCGCGGAACTGTAGATTCAACCGATGTTGCCATTACCGATACTTTACCAAGAGGTTTTATTTACGTGCAAGGTTCTATGCGCGTAGACGAAACCAAAGTGGATGATCCTGTTGGCGGTAAAGGACCTTATTTAAAACTTGGATTAGGCACACTCACACCCAATAAAGAAGTTAAAGTTGAATACCGCGTTTATATTGGGCCAAATGCGCTCAATGGCGATGGTATTAACCGTGTGCGTGCTAAAGATGCTCAAGGTATTGAGTCCAATGAAGCCTTGGCAAAAGTTGAAGTCATACCAGGCGCCATGATTTCGGATGGCTTCATTGTCGGCAAGGTGTTCACTGACTGTAACCGCAATGGGATACAGGATCCGGGTGAGATTGGCGTGCCAGGGGTGCGGATTTATCTTGAAGACGGTAGTTATGTGATTACCGACAGTGAAGGTAAATATGATTTTTATGGCATCAGTGCCAAAACCCACGTTTTAAAAGTTGACCGTACCAGTTTGCCGCTTGCTTCTGAATTGGTCTTGATCAGCAACCGTCAAGCGGGTGATCCCAATAGCCGTTTTGTTGATTTAAAACGTGGTGAGCTGCATCGGGCGGATTTTGCCATTACCGATGATACTTCGCAATGCTCACAACCTTTGATGCAGCGGATACTTGATCGGAAAAAACAGATTGAACAAGATAATACCAATTTGGAGCAAGTGCTGCGTTCAGATTTAACCCTCGATCCGATTTTCTCTAAAGTGACGGATGTACGCGGCCAGCCAGCCAGTGGTTGTATTTCTGCACAAGGTGTTCAAGCAAACTGTAATCTTGATTTTTCTAAAGAGCAGATTAAAGAATTAAAACAAGTTCAGTTTGAACCGGATAAATCAGGGATAAGACCTTCAGTTGCCTTACCTCTCTCTGAAGCTTTAGTTATCCCGAATGGTTCACCCGCAGAATTGATGAGCGCGCTGAAAATGATTAATTTGGAAACTGCTTTAGAAAGCGCTGCCAATAATCAATTAGAAATTTTAAATTTAAAAGATGGGCAGGTTTTGGCTTATCCTCAGACTTCTATTCAGGTAAAAGGCGCTGCTGGTACGCAGCTACAGCTGTGGGTCAATGGCGAGCAAGTGCCAGAAAAACGTATCGGTAAACGTGCCGTTTTACCGAGTTTGCAGGTTTCAGGTCTCGATTTTATTGGGGTCGATCTTCAGGCAGGTCGCAATGCGATTGAAGTCCGTCAAGTGGACATGATGGGCAATACCCGCGACACAAAACGCATTGAAGTGGTTGCGCCTGACCAATTAGATAAGTTACAGCTTGAACCAAGCAAGGCCGCAGCACAAGCCAATGGTTATGACCGTTTTAATGTGGCTTTGAAAATTGTGGATCGTCATGGCACTTTGGTTTCAAGCCGCACCCCAATGACCTTAGATAGTTCAATCGGTAAAATTGACTTATTAGACTTAGATCCGAAACAGCCCGGTATTCAGGTCTTTGTTGAAGGCGGTACATTGGTTGTGCCGATTCAAGCGCCGATTGAAGCTGGCGAGGGAACTTTATCGGTTGAGAGCGGCATTTTCCATGCCAGCACTCCTGTACGTTTCTTGCCTGATTTACGACCAATCATTGCTGTCGGTATGCTTGAAGGCTCAATTAATTTTAAAAAGTTTGATCCGAAACAATTGAGCAGCATCAATTCAAATGACGGTTTTGAAGAAGAACTCAGTGAAATTTCTTCTTCTCGTAATGGTCAACGCAGTACCACTGGACGGGCAGCATTATTCTTAAAAGGGCGGGTCAAAGGAGAGTATTTACTCACGCTGGCTTATGATTCTGACAAGGATAAAAATCAGCGACTGTTCCGTGATATTCGTCCAGATGAATATTATCCAGTTTATGGCGATTCAGCGGCCAAAGGTTTTGATGCGCAATCGACCAGCAAATTGTATGTGCGTGTGGATAAAGGTCGTTCATATGTGATGTATGGCGATTATGTGACCCGTACTGAAAATGATGAAGGGTTATCTTTAGGGCAATATAACCGTTCTTTAACCGGTGTCCGTGGTGCCATAGAAACAGATAAATACAAAGTGACTGCATTTGCAGCCAATACCAATACCCAGCAGGTTGTGAATGAACAACGCGCGATGGGTATTTCTGGCCCTTATGGTTTGGGCAGCGTAAATGCGCAAGACATTCGTGACAATAGTGAAAAAGTCGAAGTGGTTACCCGTGACCGCAACAATCCTGGGCTCATCATTACGCGCACGACATTAACCCGTTTTACCGATTATGAAGTGGATTCTTTTAGTAACAGTATTTATTTAAAAGATCCTGTACCAAGTGTTGATGCAGATCTGAATCCAGTTTACTTACGCATTACCGTGGAGTCTGACCAAGGCGGTGAAGAATACACGGTTGGCGGTGTATCGGGTTCAATGAAAATAACTGAGCAGGTTAAAGTAGGAGCCGCTTATGTCAATAGCGATAACCCACTTGCTCAAGATCAACTTGCCAGTGTGAATACGGTGGTTAAATTTGCCAATGATAAAGCTAAATTCATTGCTGAATTTGCCCGTTCAGAAAGTGTGAATGATGGCCTTGATCGCTTAACGCAGATTAATGCTAAACCCGATGCGCCTGGAAAATTATCAGGCAATGCGGGGCGGATTGAATTAAATTATGCTTATAAAGACTTGGAGATGAAGCTTTATCATAACCAAGCGGATAGCGGATTCTACAACACAGCGGCATCTATTACTGCTGGCCGTAAAGAAAGTGGCATTAAAGGGCGTATTCAGTTAAATAAAATTGGTTTAGCCAAATTAGAAGCGATCCGTACCGAAGATCAGTTAAGCGGTGTGAATCAAGGGGTTTCGGCAAGCATTGAACGGGCGATTAACCGCATCGTGGCGGTAGAGCTTGGCTTAAAATATTATGATGAATCGGCTGATCCAGCGACGTTGAATACCACGCAAATAGCCCCTTATCATGGCACGTCGGTTCGGACAAAATTGACGGGTCAGCTGCCTTGGCAAGGTTCTAATGTCTTTGCTGAATACGAGCAGGATATATCGGAAGCAGATCGTCGTGTTTTCGCTTTGGGCGCAAATTATCAGATTAATACCAAATTAAGAGCATATGGCCGTCATGAGCTGGTCTCAAGTATTAATGGCTTGTATGATTTAAATAGCAGTCAGCGCCGTAATGTCACTGTTTTTGGTGTTGACAGTAAATATAATAACAATGGCACTGCATTTAGTGAATATCGTGTGCGTGATGGCATCAGTGCGCGCGAAGCTGAAGCTGCCATTGGTTTGCGCAATCGCTGGGAAATTGAAAAAGGCTTTTATGCCAACACCAGTTTTGAGCAAACCAAAGCATTGTCCAATGCCAACAACCGGAGTTCAGACAGCACCGCAGCATCCTTAGGGGTGGAATATTTGAAAAATCCGAACTGGAAAGCTGTTGCGCGTATTGAAGCGCGCTGGGCAGACCAAGCGGATACGCTGTTGAATAATTTAGGGCTTGCTTATAAATACTCGGATGATGTGACCTTATTGGCAAAAAATGTTGTTAGCCAAACGGACAGTAAGAGCCAAAATAGCGGAGACCGTTTGGTTGATCGCTTCCAGCTTGGTTTGGCATACCGCGATACTGAACGCAACCGTTTTGATTCGTTGGCGAAAGTTGAATACCGTTATGACAATAATCAAACAGATTTAAGCAAGTCTTACTTAAAGCATGTTTATATTTTCTCCAACCATTTGAATTACCATCCAACGCAGGATTTCACTGTTTCGGGGCAATATGCGGTAAAAAATGTCAACACCACATTCTCTGGATTAGAGTCTAGCGGCATGACCCATATGTTGAGTGCGCGTGCCATGTATGACATTAATGAACGATGGGATGCTGGTGTGCATACTGGCGCATTGTGGTCTAATATGAGTTCGGGGCAACGCATTTTGTTGGGTGCTGAAGTGGGTTATTTGGTGGCTGCAAATTTATGGGTTTCTGGTGGCTATAATTTCTCTGGCTACAAAGATGATGATTTGGTAGAGAGTGACACCACGCTTCAAGGCGCCTATGTGCGTTTTAGATTCAAGTTTGATGAAAACTTATTTGCCAGCAAAAATACTTTAAGAGAACCATAAAGATGAAGTGGCTTAAATTTAATATATCAAATATATTTTTCTTTTTATCGTGGGATATTTATTTTTATATAAGGGGGCTTTTTAGATGCGAAAAGCGCTAAATAAGCTTTAGCGAAAATGGAAGCTTACTGTGTGAAATATGGTATCTTATTATTTACAAAGATTTTTTAAATTGGGGAGCTGATAGCTCCCTTTTTTATTTATAATAAAAATATAATTTTAGAAAAATTTATATATGCAAATTAATTTACCAAAAAAATATACTCAAACAGGGTTAAGTTATATTCAAACAGAATTTAATAGTCTCATTGTTTTAGGGGCAAATGGTTCTGGAAAAACTAGATTAGGTTCTCATATCGAGAACTATTCAGAGTATAAGAATTCAACTCATCGGATTTCAGCACATAAGTCATTAACTTTTCCAGAATTTGCAGATTTAAAACCTATAGAGATAGCTGAGTTGGGCTTTAAAGTCGGATATGGAGATGGCGGACGGATAGATGTAAAGAGTATTTTAGGAAATTTTGATTATTATAAAAAAATTTATAAGTATCGTCATAATACGAATAGTGGGATGGTAAATGATTTCCAATCCTTGGTTGATTATTTATTTTCCATAGAAATAGACGTTAGTGTTAAATATAGAAAGGATTCTATTCAACAATTACAACAACCGCCTAAGACAAAATTGGATCGTCTCAAAGAGATTTGGGAACTTTTGTTACCTTTAAAAGAGTTGCTCATAGAGGGGCAAACAATTAAAGCTAAAATAAGGGAAAGTGATGAAAAATATAATTCTCAAGAAATGAGTGATGGTGAGCGAGTAATTTTTTATTTAATTGGTCAAAGTCTTTGTGTACCTGAAAATAGTTTTATCGTAATTGATGAACCTGAACTACACATTCATAAATCTTTGCAAAATCGTTTATGGAAAATTTTGGAGCAAGAAAGAGCTGATTGTAATTTTATCTATTTAACTCATGATATTGATTTTGCATCAAATCATAATTCAGATGTGATTTGGATGAAGTCTTTTGATGGAATGCAATGGGATTGGGAAATTCTCGAGAATCTTGAAGATTTACCTAAAGATTTAATTTATGAAATAGTTGGCTCGCGTCAGCCTATTTTATTTACAGAAGGGACAAAAGGAAGCTTTGACTATCAACTATTTACACTATTGTTTCCTGATCATTTAATTAAGCCTCTAGGTTCTTGTACTCAAGTAATTCAAACCGTTAAATCGATTAAAAATATTCCACAATTAAATGGATTAGATATTTATGGGATTGTGGATAGAGATAGAAGGTTAGAGCATGAAATTCAAGCATATGAAGAAGATCGGATTTATACGTTAAAAGTTGCTGAAATTGAAAACATGTTTATTGTCCCTGAAGCGATTACGAAGGTATGTGAACTATTGGGGTTGGATCAATCAGTAGAGCAAATTCAAGCCAAATTATTTAATAGACTGAAAGGTGAGTTATCGACACAGGTTATGGATAGAGTTAGATCAGAAATATCTTTCTCATTGCAGACACTAAACTTAAAAATGGCTAAAAATATTGATCAGTTGGATGAAATTTTAAATAGTATTAGTACATTGGATGTTCAAGAAAAATATTCAGATATTGAGAGTATTTTTAATCAGATCATTCAAGAAAATAATTATAGAAGGCTGTTAGCTTTTTATAATAGAAAATCTTTACTTCAAACAGTCGCTAAAGAATTGGGATTACAAGAAGACGTATATATTCGTCAGGTATTACGAGGGCTAAAAGAAGAAGCATTTAGGAGAATTTATTTAAGCTCATACATTCCTAATTTCACTAGAAATAAATCTTAACTTAACAGAATTTATAAATGAGCAGAAATTTTCTGCTCCTCACACTTTTTACATTGCAACATCATCCCTAATTTTTCTTGCCGTCCTGCTGCTGTCATTACCCAAGGGCGGTTTTGCCACGGTGGATTATGTCGTACATGTTGTGCATGACCACAAGCAAGCTTCGCCACCCAATCTTGCTGATCATCCAAATGAAAACCAATAATGGCTTGCTGCATAGATTTCTCCTCAATCCTCTTCACAATTATAGATAAGGCTTTAGCAAGAATGTGAAAACACATTGCAGTAATCTCCGCTATACTTTTCCCAATCTAAAAATATCAGAGTAAAAGATATGCGCGTACTTGTGGTGATGGATCCGATCGAAAACGTCAACTTGAAAAAAGATTCATCTATGGCCATGCTTTGGGCGGCCAGCCGTCGTGGACATACCTTGGGATATGCATTACAGCAAGATTTATATATCGAACAAGGCAAAGCATTCGGTTTAATTTCACCGCTGAAAGTGTTTGAAGATTACGATCATTATTATGAATTAGGTGAAAAACAAAAAGAATCGATTGCCGATTATGATGTGGTGTTGATGCGTAAAGACCCACCATTCGACATGAACTTTGTCTATACCACTTATATTTTGGAACAGGCAGAGCGCGAAGGGGCGTGGATTATCAACAAACCACAAAGCCTGCGTGACTGTAACGAAAAACTCTTTGCGACTCAATTTCCAGAACTACAAGTCCCGACTTTAGTGACATCACAAGACCGTTTGATCCGTGAATTTTTGAAAGAACAGGTGGATGTGATTGTAAAACCACTTGATGGTATGGGCGGAACAGGCATTTTCCGCTTATATCAAGATGGCATCAATATTGGGTCTACGATTGAAATGCTGACCAATAACGGGACTCAACCGATTATGGCACAGCGTTATATTCCTGAAATTGTCGAAGGGGATAAACGTATTTTGATGATTAATGGCGAAGCTGTACCTTACTGCCTTGCGCGTATTCCACAAAATGGTGAAGTCCGTGGCAACTTGGCCGCAGGTGGTTTAGGACAAGCCCGTCCATTAAGTGAAAATGACAAAGCCATTGCTGCAAAAGTTGGACCTTATCTTCGAGAGAAAGGGTTGATTTTTGTCGGGCTAGATGTAATTGGGAATTATGTGACAGAAATTAATGTCACCAGTCCAACCTGTATCCGTGAAATTGATGACCAGTTTGGAACCTCTATTGCAGACGACTTATTTGCTGTTTTAGAAGCGGGTTTGAAGGCTTAAAGCGCCTGTTGTTAAAAGAAGAGTCCAATGCGGGCTCTTTTTTTTAACCAGAGCTATTTGCCAGAAGAAGATTGAATTTATCGACCAGTTCAAATTAAGCGTACAAAACTGGATAAAACAGGCATAAAATTATATATTAATGCATCGAGTAATAATAAAACTAGTTTAAACTTTTAAATCCGTAGAAAAAAACAATCAAGCACTTCGTGAAAAAAAGTAAATACGCTTCCCCGACTTAGTGTTTGTGATTACAATTGAACGCTTAAAATGAATTTTCCATTGCCTTTATTTTGAATTGAAGAATTAGACTGTGACCAAAGCAATGAAAACAAAGCCCCAACATGTCATGATGATGGCTGCAGGTACAGGTGGACATGTTTTTCCTGCATTAGCTGTTGCTAAACAATTACAGCAACACGGGGTACAAGTGTCTTGGCTTGCAACGCCAACGGGCATGGAAAACCGATTATTAAAAAATCAAGACATTCCAATTTATCAAATTGATATTCAGGGTGTACGTGGTAATGGTGTGGTGCGTAAATTATTAGCGCCGTTTAAAATTTTAAAAGCAACGCTCAGTGCGATGCGTTATATGAAACAGCTCAATATTGACGCTGTGGTTGGTTTTGGTGGTTATGTTGCTGGCCCTGGTGGTTTAGCAGCACGTGCTTTAGGGATTCCTGTCATCATTCACGAACAAAATGCGATTGCAGGTTTTACCAACACGCAATTATCGCGTATTGCAAAAACAGTGTGTCAGGCCTTTCCAAATACCTTCCCTGAAAGTGCAAAAATTGTTACCACAGGCAATCCTGTACGCAAAGAAATTACTGAAATTTTAAATCCGTCTTGGCGTTATCAAGAGCGTGCTCGAGCAGAGATGCCTATACAGATTTTAATTGTCGGTGGCTCTTTAGGTGCTCAAGCATTAAATCAAATTGTTCCAGAAGCATTGAAACAATTGGATGTGCCGATGCAGGTATTTCATCAATGTGGTCAAGGCCACAAAGATGCGACGCAAGCACGTTATGGTGATGTACCGACCACGTTACAGGTCGAGGTGCAACCCTTTATTGAAGATATGGCAAAAGCGTATGCTAATGCAGATCTGATTATTTGCCGAGCGGGTGCTTTAACCGTGACTGAAATTGCAACGGCTGGGGTGGCTGCAATCTTTGTCCCACTACCGAGTGCGGTTGATGATCACCAAACTGCAAATGCCAAATTTTTAGCCAATATCAATGCTGCGAAAATTTGCCCACAAAGCAACATGACAGCAGAAAGTTTAAAAGAATTACTAACACCACTGATGAATCGCCAATTGCTGTCTGAAATGGCAGTCAAAGCACGTCAAAAAGCACAACCCGATGCAACCCAGCATGTGGTTCGTTTAATTCAAGAATTGTAAATTAGAGTTATATATGTCTCCATCTACTCCTGCTGATCAAGCGAAAAAGTTAATTAAAGTGCCTGAAATGCGCCGTATCAAACACATTCATTTTGTGGGAATCGGTGGTGCAGGGATGTGTGGCATCGCGGAAGTATTAAAAAACCAAGGCTATAAAGTGTCTGGTTCAGATATTAAAGCCTCTAAAACCACGGCACAGCTCGAAGAAAATGGCATTAAAGTTTTCATTGGGCATAGCGCTGAAAATATTAAAGATGCCAATGTGATTGTGGTGTCGACAGCCATTGATCAAGAAAACCCAGAAATTAAAGCAGCAATTGAAACCCGTACCCCAGTGGTTCGTCGTGCTGAAATGTTGGGTGAGCTGATGCGTTACCGTCATGGTATTGCAGTTGCAGGAACACATGGTAAAACCACCACCACCAGCCTTGTAACCTGTATGTTGGCAGAAGAGAATCTGGATCCAACCTATGTGATTGGTGGTTTGCTGAACCGTACGGGTGTGAACGCTGCGTTGGGTGCGAGCCGCTACATTGTGGCTGAAGCAGATGAGTCGGATGCATCATTCTTACACTTACAGCCGATGGCCACCATTGTGACCAATATTGATGCTGACCATATGGATACCTATGGCGGTAGCTTCGACGTATTAAAAGATACCTTTGTCGAGTTTCTACACAAACTGCCATTTTACGGTTTAGCTGTGGTGTGTGGTGATGATGCCAATATCCGTGAAATTATGCCGCGTATCGGTCGTCCGTTATTGACCTACGGTTTTAACGAAGATAACGATATTCGTGCTGTTGACGTTGATCAAGATGGTATGCGTACGCATGTTACTGTGCTGCGTAAAGACCGTGAACCTTTGCGTGTTACCATCAACCAACCGGGCTTACATAATGTATTGAATGCCTTGGCTGCGATTGGGATTGCAACCGATGAAGGCGTTTCTGATGGTGCAATCTGCCGTGCATTAGAAGGCTTTAGTGGTGTGGGTCGTCGTTTCCAAGTGCACGGTGAGTTTGAACTGGACGGTGGTAATGTGAAATTGGTGGATGACTATGGTCACCATCCTAAAGAAGTGGAAGCCACCATTAAAGCAGCACGTCAAAGTCATCCTGATCGTCGTTTAGTTATGTTGTTCCAGCCGCACCGATTTAGCCGTACCCGTGACTGTTTTGATGATTTTGTCGATGTATTGTCACACGTTGATCAATTATTGTTACTTGAAGTGTATCCTGCGGGTGAAAAGCCAATTGTTGGTGCAGATAGCCGCAGCTTGGCACGCAGTATTCGTTTACGCGGTGAAGTCGAACCGATTTTGATTGACCCTGTAGAAGGCAATTTAGAAAATGTGATGCATAAAGTGTTACAAGCGAATGACTTGTTATTAACCCAAGGCGCAGGTAATGTGGGTGCTATCTCGAGTGAGCTTGCACAAAATAAATTGTATTTAAAATAATCACCTTGTGTGATTTTGAATTTGATTGTTCAGTTATAAAGTTTAAGGATATAAACGTGGCAAATGCTTCAGAATTCGGCAAAGTTGCCGTGTTGCTTGGTGGGAAATCAGCTGAGCGCGAGGTTTCTCTAAATAGTGGTAAAGCTGTACTTGAAGCATTGGTACGTTCAGGGGTAAATGCCGAAGCGTTTGACCCGCAAGAGCGCAGTGTGACTGAACTTGTGAACTATGATCGTGCTTTTATTGTGTTGCACGGTCGTGGCGGTGAAGACGGTCAAATTCAAGGTGCATTAGAGTGGTTGAACCTTCCTTATACCGGTACTGGTGTACAGGGTTCAGCGATTGGTATGGATAAAGTCAAAACCAAGCAAGTTTGGCAAGGTTCAGAGCTTCCAACCGCACCATATCGTATTGTGACCAAAGATTCCGATCTCAACGCGGTGGTGGAGAGTATTGGTTTGCCGTTTATTATTAAGCCGGTACATGAAGGTTCAAGTATCGGGATGAGTAAAGTTGAACGTCTTGAAGACTTTGCGCTGGCAATTGCGAAAGCGACCGAACATGATGCTGTGGTGATGGCTGAAAAATGGATTACAGGGCGTGAATTTACCATTGTTATTCTGAATGGTCAGGCACTTCCGGTGATTCGTCTTGAACCGCCAAAAGATGTGGCATTTTATGATTATGACGCTAAATATAAGCGTAATGATGTGCAGTATGGTATTCCTTGCGGTCTGACCGAAGCTGAAGAAAAACAACTGCAAACGTTATGTTTGCGTGCATTCCAAGCAGTTGGTGCAAGTGGTTGGGGGCGTATTGATGCGATGCAAGATGAACAGGGTAACTTCTGGTTGTTAGAAGTGAATACTGTGCCGGGCATGACCAGTCATTCTTTGGTCCCCAAAGCTGCGCAAGCAGTTGGTTATAGCTTTGATGAACTGTGTGTTGCGATTTTAGAACAAACATTGACGGCTGTGGCTCACTAAACTATGGCTCAACTTCCTGCTTCAATGCGCCGTAAACGAGCAGCAATCACATCAATACACGATAAGCCACCGACGCGTAAGGAAAAGCTTGCGAATTTCGGTGGTTGGTTGTTATTGCTTGTTGCACTCGCAGTATTGGCGGTAGGGGTATATGGTTTATATACGGTCATGACCGATGCACAAGTGGCTGAGCTTAACGTGGTCGGAACACGATCAGATGCTGAAACGCGTCAGGTCATGACACATGTTGCACCGACAGTCACGGCCAATTATTTTACTGCTGATTTAGAAAAAGTTCGAGATCAAGCATTGGCGTTGTCTTGGGTTGATCGCGTGGTGGTATCACGTGCATGGCCAAACTCAATCCGAGTACGCGTCATGCCGCGTCATGCGATTGCTCGTTGGGGAACAGGCCGATTATTAAGTGATAGTGGTGATATTTTTGCAGAGGTCATACCGCAAAATAATCAGAAATTACCCTTGCTACACGGACCCACTACGCAGTCAAAAATGATGATGCGGCGTTACAATGAAATTAATCAATTATTTTTACCAGTCAATGTTCGTTTAAAAGAATTATATTTAACAGAACGTATGACTTGGTTTATGCAGTTTGATTCTGGTTTACGCATCATTGTGGATCAAGATCAAACCATGAGTAAACTTCAACGCTTGAGTCATCTGGCACAAAGTGATTTAAAACCAATTTGGTCTAAAATTTCATCGGTCGATTTACGTTATAGAAATGGATTGGCCATACAATGGAAGAATGCAGCAGCACCAAAGATTGTAAATGGTCACTTTGTTGTAACGATTGATGACACAAGCATTGCAGATGCAAGAACGGTAAAGCCATAATTGAGCGGCTTTATATAAAATAGAGGCTTTAAGCCAAAAATTAACTAAACACGTCATGGTAGTAGTAGATAATGAATGAAGCTGTTCCCTCGGTTGTTGCGATTGACATTGGGACACACAAAGTTTCAGTTTTGATTGGTAAGGTACATGCGCCAGACAATATCCAAGTAATTGGTATGGCGACCGCTCGTAACCGAGGCATGAATAAAGGAAAAATTGTAAGTCTCGACAAAGTCATTACTGCAATCAAAAATGCCGTACAAGAAGCAGAAGATATGGCTGAATGCCGAGTGCATTCCGCTTGGATTTCAATTCCAAGTGCAGAATTAAAAAGCTTTTATGCATCAGGTCGTACACCTATTGAAAATAGTGACCACACCATTACCACAAGTGAAGTGGTACGCGCACTAGAGCTGGCCAAAGCCAGTCATTTAACCTCTGATCATTATTTGGTCAGTGCAGTACCTTTGGGTTTTGAATTAGATGATTCAACAGAATGGGTACAGAATCCGATTCGGATGTCTGCACACAGTATGAAGGGGCATTATCAGTTGATGATGTTGCCGATTAGCACCATGCAGAATTTGGATCGTGCGCTTAAAGGTGCCAATATTGGCGTTGAAAAAATGGTGGTGTCTTGTTTAGCTACGGCTGAATCTAGCTTGCTCAAAGATGAAAAAGAGTATGGAGTATGTTTGCTAGATATTGGTGCAGGTACCACCAATATTGCCGTGTATTTAGATGGTCGTCTTGCTTTAACCCATACCTTACAGCGTGGTGGTGAGAATGTAACCCGAGATATTGCTGCGGTACTGCAAACCACAACAGAGGAAGCTGAACGAATTAAGCTTCTGTATGGTTGTGTTGAACTCAAAGTGGTCAAACCAGATCATATGATTCAATTCCAAGGCATTGATGGGCCGCAAACGATTAGTCGCATTGAATTAACTGAAATTATTATTGCGCGCTATGAAGAAATTTTGAATCAAGTGCATCAAGAATTACAACGTAATGGTGCAATTCATGGTTTATATCATGGTGTGGTGTTGACGGGCGATGCCAGTCAAATTGAGGGTATGGTGAATTTGGCACGTCATATGCTGGGTGTTTCTGCTCATTTAGGCAATCCACCCGTACAGGTCTATGCTGAAGAACAAAATCAGGCGGCTTTGCGCCGTTCGCAATATGCAACAGCGGCTGGATTGTTAATGTTTAGTCAAAGTGACACACAAGATACGATTGTGGAAGCTACTGATCCTGAAAAGCTGTCTGTTTTCAAACGAGTAGGGCGAGCATGGTCGGCATTGAATAATCAGTTAAAATCGATATTTTAAGTTGAATTTATTGGGAATATTGTTAGGAAGTTGTACGTCTAACGGCTTGCACTTGACAAGCGCGCAGTTGAACAGCATTCTAAAAAACAATTTTATTAAGATTAAGGCAGTATACGGGCTTAAGTGACTGCCAATTACGCATTAGGAAATCCAAAGGTCATGGCCTCATTTGAATTTTTAGAAGATGATCAAAACGATAGCAACGGTCAAGCCCGTTTCACTGTGTTTGGTGTAGGTGGTGCTGGTGGTAATGCTGTACAACATATGCTTGAGTCAGACATTCAAGGTGTAAAATTTGTTTGTGCCAATACGGATAAACAAGCTTTAGATCGGATGAATGCACAATTCAAAATTCAGTTAGGCGAACAAAGCACGCGTGGTTTGGGTGCGGGTGCAAATCCTCAAGTGGGTCAAACTGCTGCTGAAGAGAGCCGTGAAATCATTCGCCAACACCTTGAAGGCACGGACATGGTCTTTGTCACTGCTGGTATGGGTGGTGGTACAGGTACGGGCGCTGCGCCTGTTGTTGCTGAAATTGCCAAAGAAATGGGGATTTTGACTGTAGGTGTGGTGACGACTCCATTTAACTTTGAAGGCAAACGACGTCAACAATCTGCTGAAAAAGGCATTGAAGCTTTGGAAGCGCATGTGGATTCTTTAATTATTATTCCGAATCAACGTTTGCTTAAAGTCTTCCGTGATATTTCCATGAAAGACGCATACAAAAAAGCAGATGACGTATTACTCAATGCGGTACGCAGTATCTTTGATCTGGTGGTTCGCCCAGGACATATCAACCTTGACTTTGCCGATTTAAAAACTGCAATGAGCACGCGTGGTTATGCCATGATGGGTGTAGGTTCTGGTCGCGGTGAAACGCGTGCCCGCCAAGCTGCTGAACAAGCCATTCGTAGTCCGCTGCTGGATAATGTGACCATTATGAATGCCAAAGGTATTTTGATTAATGTCACTGGTGGTGATGACGTGACTTTCGGTGAAATTGAAGAAATTACCGATGTGGTCAATCAGATTGTCGATCTAGATGAAGGGCAAGTGTTCTACGGCACTGTATTTGATCCAGATGCGCGCGATGAAATTAGCGTTACCGTGATTGCTACCGGTTTAACACGCAATTCAGCCGATTCTGTGGATACGGTAAAACGTCCAACAACGCAGTCTGCAACTCGTCCAGTGAGTTCAGTTGCTCAAGCTGCTGTGGAAGATGACGATGTGCCAGCCATCCAACGTCAACAGAGTGAAGCGAGTGCGACCACTGCTCCAGCAGTCGGTACAGCGCGCCCAACACCGATGAGTATTCAAGATTACTTGAAAAATCAGCAACGTAAATAAAGATGAATTAATGTGGTCTGCATAAATTCAACAGAAAAGGTAGCCTAAAGGCTACCTTTTTGTTTTTTATCAATGGCTAAATATGCTAACGTATAGCGGTTTGATGAGCAGATGATAGAAAACATGTTGAAACAAAGAACCCTACAACGTGTCGTGAAAGCGAGCGGTATTGGTCTTCATAGTGGGCAAAAAGTCTTAATTAACTTTGTGCCGCACCATGTCGATGGGGGAATTGTGTTTCGACGTATCGATTTAGATCCACCTGTCGATATTCAAGCCAATGCCATGCTGATTCAAGAAGCATTTATGTGCTCTAATTTGGTTCAAGAAGATGCCAAGGTCGGCACCATTGAGCATGTCATGAGTGCGATTGCTGGATTAGGCATCGACAATCTGATTATTGAGGTTTCTGCTTCTGAAGTACCGATTATGGATGGCAGTGCAGGCCCATTTATTTATTTGCTGATGCAAGGCGGTCTAGCTGAGCAAAATGCACCGAAAAAATTTATCAGAATATTAAAAACAGTCGAAGCACTGATTGATGATAAACGTGCTGTTTTTCATCCACATCAAGGCTTTCAGCTAAACTTTACTATTGATTTTGATCATCCTGCATTTAAAAAAGAATACCAGTCAGCGACCATTGATTTTTCAACCGAAACCTTTGTGTATGAAGTCAGTGAAGCACGAACTTTTGGTTTTATGAAAGATTTAGATTATCTCAAAGCCAATAATTTAGCCTTAGGCGCAAGTTTAGACAATGCGATTGGTGTGGATGAAACAGGTGTAGTGAATGAGGAGGGGCTACGTTTCTCTGATGAGTTTGTACGGCACAAAATTTTAGATGCTGTTGGTGATTTATACTTACTTGGACATCAAATTATTGCTAAATTTGATGGCTATAAGTCAGGACATGCATTAAATAATCAATTATTACGCAATGTTAAAAGTGATCCAACCAGTTACGAAATTGTAACATTTAATGACGAAACGCAATGTCCAATTCCTTATGTAAGTGTGACATAAGTCATTGTCTTTTAATGTGTGTGTTATAATATAACAACTATGACTGTTAAGTCGGTCACATAATTTTTGGCTGATTTCAGCGACAGCAAAGTGCTGGTTACTTTTTATTGCTTGCCAAACGTAGCATTGCTTGGCTAAGCTTGGGGTCGCTCACAAAGTCAGCAGCATCACGAATTAAATCTTGAGTATCTGGGCTAAGGGATCTGGTCAGCGCTTCAGGTTTTGCGGGTGTTGGTGTTTGAATTCTTAAACGAACTTGCAGTTTGTGTAATTCTTTGAATTCTTCTAATTGTAATAATTGAGCAATATATTGCTTTTGAAGATATGCCAGTTGACTAATCATAGCTTGATTTTCACCGGTAATGGTCAAAACGCCATTTTGATAACAAACAACTTTCCATTGCTCCGGTTGGGGCAAGATAGGTTGAATGATTTTTGTAAGTTTCTGCCATGCAGCAACTTGTGTAGAGAGAAACGTAAAGTTTCCTGTTTTTAAGTGTTTTCTTGTTTGTTGAAAGAGCTTCACTGGTTCAGACATACATTGTTCCTTCATATTTGTGTCTTAATCTTATGCGCTTCGTTCAGTAGATATCAAGGAAGAGATCACACAAGGACATTAACTAAGAACAGTTAAAAGAGGTTTTTTATGCATACGCGACGTATTCTATTAGCGTTTTCATTGGCAGCGTCTGCTGCATCTGTAGCTTTTGCGGATTTAGTTGAACTAAATTCTAACGACGTATCAACAGATCGTATTGAACAACTGACTCGTACTTTGGCTCAGGGTTCTTATGTAGAGTCAAATGAGATTGACCTCCCTGCTGAAACTAAAATGAGTGTTCAATTACGTGAAAAAACTGTTGAATTGAACAATGAATCGCTGGCAAAGAAATACGGCTCAAGCACCTCAAAAAGCTATTCTAACAATCCTTACTCTTGGTTGGTATCTCACCCATTGCCTGATATGAATCGTGTCAGTTCAAACTATGGTGGTCGTACCATGGGTGGCCGTGCTGAAAATCATTCAGGTTTAGATATGTCTGCCCCAAGTGGTACTGCTATTTATGCAACCGGTCCAGGTGTGGTCACTAAATCGGGTTGGGGGACAGGCTATGGTCAATATGTGGAAATTAATCATGGCAATGGTTATCTCACGCGTTATGCACATGCATCTCGTCTGATTGCCCGCGTTGGCGATAAAGTACAAGCCGGTGAACATATTGCTAATGTGGGTTGTACGGGGCGTTGTACTGGCCCTCATTTACATTATGAAGTAGTCAAAGATGGTCAACGTAAAAATCCGTCAACTTATTTAGCGATGTTGCCATAAGTTTTTCCATGATGGATTACAACTTTGCTCTGAATAGTCTTAAAGAATGTGATCTAAGCGCTTATAGCTTTTAACTCTAAATATTATCATTCAAAAGAATACTTATTGTATAAAAAACCGCCTTTATTGGCGGTTTTTTGTTTTATTGCGTAAAGAATGGTCAGTAGATATTTATTTTCTAAATAATAGTGCTATTCCGTATTCAGCTGTGGCAATAACTGAAATCAGCCAAAGTATGATACATATAGAGAATATAAATAGGCTCAAGGAATAGGTGCAATATGGCGTTTTATGGTGATACTGACGCGCAAGAAACCCAAGAATGGCAAGATGCTTTCGATTCGGTTTTACAACATATGGGAACGGAGCGAGCGGCATTTTTACTGGAAAAACTTTATCAGCGTGCAATTGCTACACATGTTCCTATTCAGCGCCTAAATACGCCTTACCGCAATACAATTTCGGTTGACGAAACGCCAGCAATGCCAGGCGACCAAGATATGGAACGCCGTATTCGTGCGTTGATTCGTTGGAATGCTTTGGCAATGGTACTGCGTGCGAATAAAACAGGTGATGATTTAGGTGGTCACTTAGCCAGTTTTGCATCTTCAGCAACTTTATATGATGTTGGTTTTAACCATTTTTTCCGTGCCAATAGTGATCACTTTGGTGGGGACATGATCTATTATCAAGGTCATTGTGCACCTGGTATTTATGCACGTTCATTCCTTGAAGGGCGTTTGACTGAAGACCATTTAAATAATTTCCGTCGTGAAGTGGGCGGTATTGGTCTTCCAAGTTACCCACATCCGTACTTAATGCCAGATTATTGGCAGTTCCCGACTGTATCGATGGGCTTAGGTCCTATTATGTCGATTTATCAAGCGCACATTCAAAAATATTTGATGAACCGTGGCTTGATTAAAGAAGAAGACCGTAAAGTTTGGGCTTATCTGGGCGATGGTGAAATGGATGAGCCAGAAAGCTTGGGTGCAATTTCACTGGCAGGTCGTGAAAAGTTAGACAATTTAATCTGGGTGGTGAACTGTAATTTACAGCGTCTAGATGGTCCTGTGCGTGGTAACGGCAAGATTATTCAAGAACTTGAATCATTGTTCCGTGGTGCAGGCTGGCGTGTGATTAAAGTGGTTTGGGGCCGTCATTGGGATCCATTGTTGGCGAAAGACAGCACAGGCGCACTTCAAGCCGTGATGGAAGAAGCGGTCGATGGCGATTTCCAACGTTACCAAGTGAAAGGTGGTGCATATACGCGTGAAAAATTCTTTGGTAAGTATCCTGAAGCTGCGGAACTGGTCAAAGATTTAAGCGATGAAGATATTGATAATCTGAACCGTGGTGGTCATGACCCATACAAAGTATTTGCTGCCTATGCAGAAGCGTGTACAGCCAAAGGTCAACCTACTGTAATTCTTGCGAAAACAGTTAAAGGTTATGGTTTGTCTGAAGAAATTGAAGCGGTCAACAAAACGCATCAAATTAAAAAGATGCAAATTGAATCTTTAAAATACGTTCGTGACCGTTTCAACTTGCCATTCAATGATGAGCAATTAGAAGAAGTGCCTTTCTACCGTCCAAGCGAAAATTCGCCTGAATTGAAATATATGAAAGCGCGTCGTGAAGCATTGGGTGGTTACTTACCTGCACGTCGTAAAGAAAGTGAACAGCTTGCCATTCCTGAGTTGTCTGTATTTGATGCAGTGTTGAAAGGCAGTGGTGGTAAAGAACAATCAACCACGATGGTGATGGTGCGTTTAATCTCTGCATTATTGAAAGAGAAAGCCATTAAAGACCGTGTTGTCCCTATTGTTCCCGATGAAGCACGTACTTTCGGTTTGGAAGGCATGTTCCGTCAATTGGGTATTTATGCAGCGCATGGTCAAAAATATACCCCTGAAGACCAAGAACAATTGATGCATTACCGTGAAGCAAAAGACGGTCATATGCTTCAAGAAGGGATTAACGAAGCGGGTGCAATGAGTGCATGGGCAGCATTGGCAACCAGTTATTCAACCAATAACTTGCCAATGATTCCAATGTACATGTACTACTCGATGTTTGGTTTCCAGCGTATTGGTGATATTGCATGGGCAGCAGGCGACGCACAAGCACAAGGCTTCTTGTTGGGTGCAACTGCAGGTCGTACTACGCTAAACGGTGAAGGTTTACAGCACCAAGACGGTCACTCGCACATTCTTGCGAACACCATTCCAAACTGTATTTCTTATGATCCATGTTTTGGTTATGAACTCGCTGTGATCGTACATGATGGTTTACAGCGTATGTATGTCAACCAAGAGCGCGTGTTCTATTACTTAACTGTGATGAACGAAAACTACGAACATCCTGAAATGCCACAAGGCGCTGAGGAAGGCATTAAGCGTGGTATGTACTTATTGCAGGAAGATGAAAAAGCCACTGTACAGTTGATGGGTTCAGGCGTAATTCTTCGTGAAGTGATTAAAGCGGCGCAAATTTTGCGTGACGAATACCAAATTCATTCAAACGTGTACAGCGTAACCAGCTTTAATGAACTGGCACGTGATGGTATGGCATGTGAAGAATATAACCGCTTGCACCCAATGGCTGAAACAGCAAAAGAAGCGTGGATATCGAAGCAACTTCGCAATACCAATGGTATCGTGGTTTCGGCTACAGACCATATGCGTGCATACAGCGAACAAATTCGTGCTTATCTTCCAGATAACCGTCCATTCGTAGCACTCGGTACAGATGGCTATGGCCGTTCAGATACACGTGCAAATTTACGTAGTTATTTCGGTGTTGATGCTGCGCATATTGTGGTTGCGACGTTGAAAAAATTGGCAGATGAAGGCGAAGTTGATGCGCGTTTAGTAAAAGATGCGATTTCTAGCTTTGAATTAGATACAGACCGCCCAGTGGCGTGGTTGCCACAAACGCATCCAGAGCTTCATGCGGTTGCTGACTACAAAGAGGAGAACTAATCATGCAAATTATGACTCCAGATATTGGTGTAGATAAAGCAACAGTGGCAGAAATTTTAGTCAAAGTGGGCGATACCATTAGCGTTGATGACAGTATTATCTTACTTGAATCGGATAAAGCCTCTGTTGAAGTGCCTAGCACTTCGGCAGGTGTGGTTAAAAGCATTTTGGTTAATCTTGGTGATGAAGTTGCTGAAGGTGCAGTATTGATCGAACTAGAAGCAGAAGCCGCGACGGCATCTGAAGTAGTTGCAACACCTCAGCCTGAAGCTGTGGTTGCACCTGTTCAATCAAATACAGCGCCAGTGGTTGAAGAAAAAACGTCAACTCCTGCTGCTACGACAGCAACGGTTGTTGAAGTGAAAGTGCCTGATATTGGTGTGGAAAAAGCCTTGGTCGGTGAAATTTTGGTGTCTGTGGGCGATGAAATTGATGTAGATCAAAGCATTGTTGTGGTTGAATCAGATAAAGCAACAGTTGAAGTACCAAGTACAATTGCAGGCACTGTGGAAGCCGTTGAAATTCAGGTTGGTGACAGCGTGAAAGAAGGCGTGGTTCTGCTTAAAGTGAAAACTGTAGGTTCGGTCGCTGTAGCAGTGCAAGAGGGGCCAAAAGTAGTTGCGCCTGTTGCTGAAACTGCACCAGTTGAAGTGACTCCTCAGGTCGTTGCTTCAGCAGGTCCAATTGAAGTTTCAGTCCCTGATTTAGGGGTTGATAAAGCTATCGTTGCTGAAATTTTGGTGTCTGTGGGTGATCAGGTTGAAAAAGACCAAAGCATCATCGTGGTTGAGTCAGATAAAGCGACAGTTGAAGTACCAAGTACGATGGCAGGTGTGATCAAAGCAATTCATGTTGCACTTGGTCAAAATGTTTCGGAAGGCATTGCACTGGTGACGATTGAAGCTGAAGGTCAAGCTGCTGCACCTGTTGCAAAAGTCGAAACAGCAAAAGCGACAGCTCCTACTCAAACAGCAGCTAAAGTACAACAATCTGCACCTGTAGCTGCGACTACAAATGACGTAGATAAGTTAACCAAAGAGCAAAGTGCTGCAAATTCGAAAGTATATGCAGGCCCTGCGGTGCGTAAACTTGCACGTGAACTGGGTGTAGTGTTGTCAGAAGTGAAAGCATCAGGCCCGCATGCTCGTTTGATGAAAGAAGATCTGGTTGCTTATGTAAAAACGCGTTTGACAGCGCCTCAGGTTGCTCCTGTGGCTCAAGCCGTTGCTCAAGTTTCTGGTTTGCCAAAACTGCCTGACTTTAGCGCATTTGGTGGTACAGAAGAAAAAGCCATGACGCGTTTGCAACAGGTTTCTGTTCCGCAATTGTCATTGAATAACTTCATTCCACAAGTTACACAGTTTGACGCAGCGGATATTTCTGAGCTTGAAGCATGGCGTAATGATCTTAAAGGTAACTTTAAGAAAGAAGGCATTAGCCTGACCATTATGGCATTCATTATTAAAGCCGTTGCGCATCTACTAAAAGAAGAGCGTGATTTTGCAGGTCACTTGGCAGATGATGGTAAGTCAGTGTTGTTACGTAATGAAATTCATATGGGGATTGCCGTTGCGACACCAGATGGCTTAACCGTTCCAGTACTGCGTAATCCAGATCAAAAATCAATTAAGCAAATTGCGGTTGA
Organism: Acinetobacter sp. ANC 4973; assembly: GCF_002135275.1. Classification (NCBI taxonomy): domain Bacteria; kingdom Pseudomonadati; phylum Pseudomonadota; class Gammaproteobacteria; order Moraxellales; family Moraxellaceae; genus Acinetobacter; species Acinetobacter sp. ANC 4973. Next base: position 60,902 of record NZ_NEGM01000003.1, on the reverse strand, counting down.
ATTGGGTGTACTGGGTCAAAAAGCTCGCGACAAAAAACTTTCTCCGAAAGATCTTCAAGGTGCAAACTTTACCATTACCAGTCTAGGTTCAATTGGTGGTACAGCATTTACACCGCTGGTAAACTGGCCGCAAGTGGCAATTTTGGGTATTTCACCTGCAACCATGCAACCTGTTTGGAATGGTGAAGGTTTTGATCCACGCTTAATGTTGCCGTTGTCATTGTCTTATGACCACCGTGTGATTAATGGTGCAGATGCTGCGCGTTTCACCAATAAATTGACCAAGCTTTTGGCTGATATTCGTAGCTTATTGCTGTAATTCTTAGTCTAAAACTGTGCATGAAAACCCTGCTTAGGCAGGGTTTTTTATTGGGTGAAATTCATTGCTTTGTATTTCGTGGGCAAAAATAAAATCTCATTTGAAAAAAAATGCTGTGTAAATTACACTAGCACTACTTCATTGGGGAGTAGCCGCTTTTTACGCAATGTAAAAAGGTGATGGTCAACATAATTGTTCAACAGAACATGGTCATCATAGCAAAGAACCAATTCAGCTTTTCAAAAAGCTTTTTTTGTTGGCAAGACCTTTGATTTATTACTCTGCAGATTTTTGGCTAGCAGGAGTGGTAAGTCATCGGCAAATTTTGCTAGCCAGAGAAAGTTCATATGTATGAGTTCCTGATCTCGACCGCAATTGTTGCACTTGCTGAAATGGGTGATAAAACCCAGTTATTGGCACTCTTGCTCGCAGCACGCTTCCGTAAACCGATTCCAATTTTATTGGCTATTTTACTGGCAACCTTATTAAATCATGGTATTTCAGCCGTTCTAGGTCAGTGGATTACTACGGTTCTTCGCCCTGATGTGTTGCTTTGGATTGTATCGCTTGGTTTTATTGCTATGGCACTGTGGATGCTGGTTCCAGACCAACTGGATGACGAAACCGACAGCATTAATAAATGGCAAAAATATGGTGTGTTTGGTGCCACGTTTGTACTGTTTTTTCTCGCAGAAATAGGTGATAAAACTCAAGTGGCAACCATAGCCCTAGCTGCACGTTTTGACAGCATTTTCTGGGTGATGGCGGGTACAACAGTCGGGATGATGATAGCCAATGCCCCAGCAGTTTTTATTGGCGATAAGCTGGCAGATAAGTTACCCATTTCACTGATTCATAAAATTGGTGCAAGCATATTCTTGCTGATTGGTGTTGCAACTTTAGTCCAACATTATTTCTTTTAAACCTGTGTTAGGGTAGAAATCCTTGCGTTTTTGTCGGGATTTTTACCCGCTTAAATGTGGCACAATTTACTGATAAATTTAAGAATATTTAAACACATGTTTATTGTAAATTTCTACAATTCCATATATGTTGTGAGGGATTAAAAGGGCAACTTTAAAACAATATTTTTGGGGAATAGGGTATGGCGTTTGACCGCACTACATCACAAGTGTTATTTGATAATGGCACACATAAATGTATTAGCTTTACCAGCCTAGTCAAAGGTGAAGGTGTACAAGCGAACCAATTTCTAATTCTGGATAACGAGCGTGCAGCAGTACTTGATCCAGGCGGTGATTTAACCTATGTCCCTTTGACCATGGAACTGAATAAGTATACCCGTTTGACCAATCTTGATTATGTCATGGCATCGCATCAAGATCCCGATATTATTACTTCTATGCCACGTTGGTTGGTCTATACCGAAGCCAAAGTGGTGGCATCTAAACTTTGGGCACGTTTCTTGCCGCATTTGAACTCTGCATTTATGAGTGACCGAATGAAAGGTGGATGGTTGGAACGCTTGATCGAATTGCCAGACCACGGTGGGATCATTCCATTGGGCGAATCAAAAATTATTGTTGTTCCTGCCCATTTTCTACATTCCGTTGGTAACTTCCAATTTTACGATCCGATTGCAAAAATTTTATTTTCAGGTGATATGGGGGCATCGATGGTGGATGATGCCAATAAGCCTTTGGAAAATTTTGCTTCGCATATTCCAAAAATGAAATCTTTTCATCAACGCTATATGTGTTGCAATAAAATCATTCGTTTATGGGTGAAAATGGTGCGCACGATGGATGTTGAAATGATCGTCCCGCAACACGGTACACCTTTTATCGGGAAAGAGCAGGTCAATCAATTTCTGGATTGGATTGAAACGTTAGAGTGCGGTACTGATTTGATGGATGAGTCGGTCTTTACCTGCCCAACTTAATCAATGTCATCCCTTTGCCATACCTGACAAGGATGTTCTGTATGGCAAGCCAAAGGTCTTGCGCTGCGCAGCTTAAAAGAAGCAGGCGTGGATAAAGTCTATTGATGATAATTTTATAAAAAATTGATGAATATTCAGCAATGTAAATTTATTTTACCTCGCTGTTTGAAATTAACATGAATAAAACTGTTTTTTTGTTTATAATAGCGCACGGAAATTACCAGTGAGACTGTTATGTTGACCATCGTTCAAGAAGCGCTAACCTTCGATGATGTCTTATTACTCCCTGCCTACTCAACTGTCCTCCCAAAAGATGTCTCTCTAAAGACACGCCTAACTCGTGGCATTAATCTGAATATCCCGCTTATTTCAGCTGCAATGGATACTGTGACAGAATCACGTATGGCAATTGCGATGGCACAAAATGGTGGCATTGGCATCCTGCATAAAAACATGGATATTTCTGCGCAAGCAGCTGAAGTACGCCGTGTGAAAAAATTTGAAGCAGGAATGGTGAAAGATCCCATCACTGTGACCCCAGAAACCACGGTTCGCGAACTCATTGCAATCACTCAAGCCAACAATATCAGCGGTGTACCTGTTGTTAAAGATGGTAAAGTGGTCGGTATTGTGACGGGTCGTGATACACGTTTCGTGACCAGTTTAGAACAGCCTGTAAGTAACATCATGACTGGTCAAGACCGTCTGGTGACGGTTCGTGAAAACGAATCTAAAGAAAATATCCAAGCCTTATTACAAAAAAATCGTATTGAAAAAGTACTGGTGGTGGGCGACAACAACGAGCTGAAAGGTTTAATTACGGTGACAGATTTCCGTAAAGCAGAACTTTATCCAAACAGCTGTAAAGATGATTTAGGTCGTTTACGTGTCGGTGCCGCAGTCGGTACTGGCATTGAAACGCCTGCACGTGTTGAAGCATTGGTTGATGCGGGTGTGGATGCCATTGTGGTTGATACGGCGCATGGTCACTCTGCGGGCGTGATTGAACGTGTGCGTTGGGTGAAAGCAAACTATCCGCAAGTTCAAGTGATTGGCGGTAATATTGCAACAGGTGATGCTGCATTGGCATTACTCGATGCAGGTGCAGATGCGGTTAAAGTCGGTATTGGTCCGGGTTCAATTTGTACCACACGTATTGTTGCCGGTATAGGCATGCCGCAAATCTCTGCGATTGACAGCGTTGCCAATGCATTGAAAGACCAAATTCCGCTCATCGCTGATGGCGGTATCCGCTTCTCGGGTGATATGGCAAAAGCGATTGGTGCGGGCGCAAGCACGATTATGGTCGGTTCAATGCTGGCAGGGACTGAAGAAGCACCGGGCGAAGTTGAATTTTTCCAAGGTCGTTACTACAAAGCATACCGTGGTATGGGTTCATTGGGTGCGATGGCAGGGGCTACAGGTTCTGCAGACCGTTATTTCCAAGATGCTAAAGCGGGTCAAGAAAAACTGGTACCAGAAGGGATTGAAGGTCGTGTGCCTTATAAAGGCCCGATGGGTAACATTGTGCATCAAATGATGGGTGGTTTACGTTCATCGATGGGCTATACCGGTTCTGCTGTAATTGAAGATCTTCGCCAAAATGCCAAGTTCGTCAAAATTACCTCGGCAGGAATGTCTGAATCTCATGTACATGATGTGACCATTACCAAAGAAGCACCGAACTATCGTGTGGGTTGATTTTTAGTAATTCGTTTCATGAAAAAGCCGTCATTTATATGACGGCTTTTTTGATTTTGGTGTAAAGTAATTATGGAAAAAATTGGATGATGAATTTCATCGTAGATGTATAAGAAGTGAGTGAAAAATGAGTTATTTTGGAACAGATGGTATCCGTGGGAAGTTTGGGGAACTTCCAATTACGCCTGAATTTGCACTCAAGCTCGGCTTTGCAGCAGGTAAAGTTTTAAAAAAAATGAGCAATAGAAAAAAACCCATTGTTGTTTTAGGCAAAGATACCCGTTTATCGGGCTATATTTTAGAATCAGCATTACAGGCCGGTTTAAATGCTGCTGGGGTTTATGTCCATTTATTAGGACCCTTGCCAACCCCCGCGATTGCACATTTAACCCGTGCTTTACATGCCAGTTTAGGCATTGTGATTTCAGCTTCACATAATCCTTATTATGATAATGGGATTAAGTTTTTCTCAAGTGAAGGCAAAAAGCTGCCCGATGATGTTCAAGAAGCGATTAATCAAGAACTTGAAAAAGAATTAAAGATTGAAGATACCGCAAATTTGGGTAAAAGCGTACGTGTCAAAGATGCCAATGGTCGTTACATTGAATTTTGTAAATCGACATTTCCTTACCATTTTGACCTAAGCAATTTAAAAATTGTGGTGGACTGTGCCAATGGGGCAGCCTATAACGTAGGTCCTGCGGTATTTAAAGAATTAGGCGCTAAAATTGTTGCGCTCTATAACGAACCCGATGGTTTAAACATCAATGAACAGTGTGGTTCAACCCATCCTGAAAAATTGCAAAAAGCAGTGCTTCACCATCATGCAGATTTAGGAATTGCCTTTGATGGCGATGCGGACCGCGTCATTTTGGTCGACAAACATGGTGAATTGGTCGATGGCGACAGCATTCTGTACATTCTTGCCACCCAAGCCAGTCATAAACCCGCAGGAATTGTCGGTACAGTAATGAGTAATATGGCGCTTGAGTTGGCTTTGGAAAAAGCACAAGTGCCATTTGTTCGTGCCAGCGTGGGTGACCGTTATGTGTTGCAAGCATTGGATGAAAAAGGTTGGGTGATTGGTGGGGAGCCATCAGGACATATTCTGACCTTAGATAAAAGCACCACAGGTGATGCGATTATTGCCGCATTACAAGTTTTGACAGTAATGGTCGAACAGAAAAAAGCCTTGCATGAATTGGTTGCTGACTTCCATTTATTGCCGAATGTTTTGGTTAATGTCCGTTTAGAGGCGATGTTTGATCCGTATGCGGTGCCTGCTTTGGTTACAGAGTTTGAAAAAGCGGAAGCACAGCTCAAAGGTCGTGGACGTTTGTTGATTCGTAAATCAGGTACTGAGCCTGTGATTCGTGTCATGGTGGAAGGGGATGATCTGCAAGAAGTTACGGCTTTAGCCAATCATCTTGCAGATACTGTACGTGCTAACGCTGTTTAAGGTAAGTCTATGGATGATGTGATTAAAGACTTAAGCGAACTGCGCTTAAGTTATCAAAAAGATGAGTTACATGAAACTCAGGTGGATGAAAATCCACATCAGCAGTTTTTAAACTGGTTTAATGCTGCTTTAGCCGCGCACTTGCATGAACCTTATGCCATGTCTTTGGCAACGGCAAATGCACAGGGTCGTCCGCATGTACGTACCGTATTATTGCGTGGTGCAACTGAAGCAGGTTATGACTTTTATAGTAATTATGACAGTCAAAAAGGCCTAGATTTAATTAGCAATCCATATGCGGAATTGTTGTTTTATTGGCCTGAATTGGAACGTCAAATTCGTGTCAGTGGTAAGGTTGAAAAGATCTCTTTAGCGGAGTCAACGGACTATTATCATAAACGTCCACGTGATAGCCAAATTGCAGCGCACATTAGTACGCCGCAAAGTGGTGTTATTGCCAGCCGTGAAGAATTACAAACACGTTTCCAAGCCTTGCATGAACAAGTGACAGAAAAAGCCGAATTGACTAAGCCTGAATTCTGGGGGGGCTATCGTTTGCTACCCGATTATTATGAATTTTGGCAAGGTCGTCCAAACCGTTTACATGACCGTTTAAGTTATGAAAAAATCGATGGTCTATGGACCTTACAACGACTTATGCCTTAAATGCCAAAAACATTGATTCAGCAGCGCCCTTTGATTACACGCCCTGAAAACATTCAGGGCGTGTCGCCATTTATTGCCCAAATTTTAGCGCGTCGTGGGGTGCAATCAGCACAAGAACTTGAGTTTAAACTGAAACATTTACTTGCGCCCAATATGAAAGGTTTAGAGCAAGCCATTCAAATTATTGACCAAGCGATTGATCAAAATAAAAAAATCATCATTGTCGGTGACTATGATGCTGATGGGGCAACCAGTACTGCTTTGATGGTTTTAGCCCTGCGCGATATGGGGGCCAAGGTCGAATATTTGGTTCCTGACCGTTTTAAATATGGTTATGGTTTAACAGCCAAAATTGCCGATTTAGCGTTTAGTCGCTATCAACCGGATCTGCTGATTACGGTCGATAATGGTATTTCAAGTCATGCAGGTGTCGAACAAGCGCAGGCCCATGGCATGCAAGTGATTATTACCGATCACCATCTGACCACCAAAGAAACACCCAATGCTGAAGCGGTGGTGAACCCGAATCAATTGGGCTGTGAGTTTCCAAGTAAAGACTTGGCAGGGGTTGGGGTTGCATTTTACCTGTTGGCACGACTATCGAGTTATCGCAGTCAATTGGGTAAATCGACCAGTAAAGTGACCCAGTATTTAGACTTGGTGGCTTTAGGCACTTATGCGGATGTGGCAAGTTTAGATTATAACAACCGAATTTTGGTGGATGCGGGGGTGAAACGGATCCAGCAAAATCAATGCCGTGCAGGAATCAGCGCGCTTTTGGATATTGCAGGACGTGACCCCGCACAGCTTAAAGCACAAGATTTAGGCTTTGTTTTGGGGCCTCGGGTGAATGCCGCAGGGCGGATGGAAACCATGGACATTGGCATTGAATGTCTATTGGCGCAGGATATGCAAACGGCTTATCCACTGGCACAGCAACTGAATGATTTAAATGTTGAGCGTCGCCAAGTCGAATTGCAAATGAAGCAGCAGGCTTTGGTTGAACTGGAAAAATTGCGGTTAGATCAGCAGCATTTACCTGCCACGTTGGTGATGTTTGATGAACATTGGCATCAGGGGGTGATTGGTATTGTCGCAGGGCGTTTGAAAGAACAATTTCATCGTCCAAGTATTGTGTTTGCAGCGGATGATGACGGGATTCATATCAAAGGTTCTGCTCGGTCGATAGACGGTGTGCATATTCGTGATGCCATCGAGATGATTGCAGAACAACATCCACATTTGGTCAGCCACTTTGGTGGGCATGCCGCGGCAGCAGGTTTAACCCTTCAGAAAGTGCATTTTGAACAATTTAAGCAAGCTTTTGAACAATTGATTTCGACCATGGATGAGTCACTATTTCATGCCACTGTATGGACGGATGGTGAATTAGCAACAGAAAACTTTCAACTTGAAACGGTGCAGTTGCTACAGAATTTAACCCCTTGGGGGCAAAAATTTCCATCGCCTATTTTTGAAGGTGTGTTTAAAGTTTTAGATTCTCGCTGGTTGAAAGACAGCCATTTAAAACTACGCTTGGCTTTAGACAATGGGCAAATTGTGGAAGCGATTGCTTTTAATGCCAGTGAGAAATTTGAATTTGATGCCATGCAAGAGCGTGTCCGATTGGTGTATGAACTCGATCAAAATGAATTTAATGGCAAGGTGAGTTTGCAATTACGGGTCATACATTTAGAGCATTAAAAAACCGCTCATTTGAGCGGTTTTTTATGACATGAATATCTATTTTGTTTGATTAGAAGCGGTATTTCGCAGCGACACCAAATGAGTTGTAGTCGTTGTTACCGACTTCACCAAAACCAACACGACCTTCAAGGCTGACTTGTTGATTCAAGAATTTACGTGCATTAATTCCAAATTCGCTTTGATCAGTGAGATCGTTATTACGGTAGTCGGCACCAATGCTAAGTGTTTTATCAATGAAGTAATCTGCAGCAAGGTTGTATTCGTCTAGATCACCAAATGCAGCACCCGCTTCTAAGTTAATGTCTTTGCCATTGCTGAGTGTAGTCACGTATTTAGCACGTAGTGTTGGATCTACACCGTCGTCATTGTCGTTATCATAACCTTTCACACCCGCGGCAATTAATAAGCCTGGTGCAGGAAGATAACCGACTTCAGCGGCATAATACGTGGTATCGAAGTCATATTTTTGACCGAGAGCATTACGATATTCAGCATTGTTACGGCTGATATCACCACCTAGATAAAAATCTGAGTTTGGAACATAGAATTCAGCACCAACACCATAGGTATTGTTGTCAACATCACCACGGTCAGCAAATGTTGCATGGGCATTTACGTTGCTGGCACGGTCAAGGAATGCTGCCTCTGCAAGTGGGGCATTACGCGTTTGTACAGGGTTAAAGTAATAAGTACCATCTACACCAAAAGCATTGCCTGAACCACCATGATCAGGGTCAAGATAAGCTGCTGATGCGCCTACTTCAGCTTGGTATGCATGAGCTGTACCTGTAAGAACAAGTGCTGAAAGTACAGCAGATGCGATTGCTAGTTTTTTCATGGATACTACCCCTCAAATTTATGGTTAAAATTAATACATTTTTTGTTACAACTTTTAGTCTAGAGCAAAATGAAACGAGGTCAATCATTGCAGAGTTACAGAAATGTTGCGAACGTAATTTTATGTAAATTATTGGTATTAAATAATTGTAAATTAAGTAATTATTAAAATGTTTTGTTTTATTAAAATTGTGGATATTTTGTGGATTTAATGGATTTTTCTATAAAAAATTAAGCATTTTGTAACATTTTAATTTTTTAGAAATATAAAAGCACCCTCGATTGAGCATGCTTTTATCTGCATTTTAGCGCTGGTTTTTAAGCTTAGAAGCGGTAAGTTGCATTGATATTCAATGCTTGAATATCATCACCAAAACCCACTGCACCACCGACTGCGAAGTTAGAATTGATGAAATATTTCGAACGAATCGAGAAGAAATCAGCATCATCTTCTCCATCATCAATAATGCTATATGCCGCACCAAAGCTAAAAGCATGATCGAGGTAATAGTCGGCAGCAACCATCACTGAGTCTGTATCGCCAAAAGCGCCATTTGCCTCTAAATTAATAAATTGACCTTGCGCTAGAGGGGCAACATATTTGGCACGGACTGCGAAATGGTTTTCATCATGGTCATTGTCGCCTTGAAAACCATCAATACCCGCAGCGAATAATAGGTTCGACAAAGGCATATAACCGACAAGGGCACGATAAGTCGTGGTGTCCTTGTCAGCGCTTGCTGTATGGGTCATGCCTAAGGCCGTTACGGTTGCTTCAGCTTTGTCTTGAACCAGCCCCAGCTCACTGGCAAAATAGAATTGTTCATAGAAGTATTCCATACCCGCAGCGATACTGTGGCTGTCATATTCTGCTGTGCCAACGGCAGCTATAGGGAAGTCAAAGAACTTAGAGACATCCACAGTTTGGGTGTCCAAGTATTCATAACCATATTGGGCATATACATGACTATTATGACCGAGAAATGCAGCTTCATTGAAAGGACTATTTTTTGTATCCACTGGCTCGAAATAGAATGTGCCTTTTAAATCGAATTGACCATTCGAATCAATCCAGTCACTATCGTGATCAAAATAGCTAAAGCCAGCATCGACTTGAGCATTATAAGCAAAACTTGAAGATGCCATTACAGCAAGACCCAACGCGAATAAACTGCGTTTCATAAAACCCCCAAACGGTTATTGTTATAAAGAAATTGTCATTATGTTTAAAAAACATGCGCATTGTTCATAAATAATACATTTTGGTCAAGCACTTAGACAAAAATAATCCTGCTCAAATTCCTTGAATGCTCTGTGATATAATTTGCGGCTATTTAAGCCTAATATGCTGATTGAGAGTAATTCACGTGGAAATTAATCCTTATCTAAACCAATTAAAAGACTTAAACGACCGTGGTCAAACACTACGGGGGTATCTTTGACTACGATCTGAAGAAAGAGCGTTTAGAAGAAGTTCTCCGTGAATTGGAAGATCCAAGTATTTGGAATGACCAAGCCCGTGCTCAAGCCATGGCCAAAGAAAAAGGTGAGCTTGAAAACGTCCTAAATGTATTAGAAGATTTATCGACTCAACTAGATGATGCACAAGCATTGCTTGATTTGGCAGTTGAAGCGGATGATGAAAGTTTACTTGAAGATGTGCAAGCCGAGTTAACCACTGCTGAAGAAGAGTTAGCGAAACTTGAATTCCGTCGTATGTTTAGCAATCCTATGGATCCAAATCCATGCTACGTCGAAATTCAGGCCGGTTCTGGCGGTACAGAAGCACAAGATTGGGCGTCAATGCTGCTGCGTATGTATTTGCGTTGGATTGAACGTCATGGCTTTAAAGCGGAATTGATGGAAGAATCGGACGGTGATGTGGCAGGGATTAAGTCGGCCACCATTCGTGTCGAAGGCGAATATGCTTATGGTTGGTTGCGTACCGAATCTGGTGTACATCGTTTAGTGCGTAAATCACCTTTTGACTCGGGCAACCGTCGTCATACTTCATTCTCTGCGGTGTTTGTCTCACCTGAAGTGGATGACAATATTGAGATTGACATCAATCCAGCCGATGTCCGTACCGATACTTATCGTGCATCAGGGGCAGGTGGTCAGCACATTAACAAAACCGACTCTGCGGTGCGTTTAACCCATGCGCCAACAGGTATTGTGGTGGCGTGCCAGAACCAGCGTTCACAACATGCCAACCGTGATCATGCTTGGAAACAGTTACGTGCAAAACTCTATGAACGAGAAATGCAAATTCGTAATGATGCCGCGAAAGCTCTAGAAGATACCAAATCTGATATTGGTTGGGGCAGTCAGATTCGTTCATATGTACTGGATGACTCACGCATTAAAGATTTGCGTACTGGTGTGGAAAGTTCCAATACAGGTGCTGTACTGGATGGTGATTTGGATAAATTTATTGAAGCCAGTTTAAAACAAGGTCTCTAAGTTTATTCCTGAAAAACAGAGGCTAGTCCTCTGTTTTTTTAACGGTAAAATTTGGTTAGATGAGTGAATTCATTCATTGATCAGACAATGTTAGAATAGAATAAAGTTGTACAAAATTTTAGCAATTTACAAAAAGAATCTTTGTATCGAAAAATAACGATATTAATATCGTAAAAAATAGATATAATGAATTCTAGGTAAGGTGCTGATCATGAACATGAGTGAAATGAGATGGACACAGAAGCAATTTATAAAGCCTTAGCCAACCCGATTAGACGTCAGATTCTGCAATGTTTAAAAGAACCTAAACGTTTTATTTCCGCTGAAGAATGTGGAAATGATTTTAGTCGTGGGGTGTGTGCAGGGCACATGGAAAAAATTGCTGATATTTCTCAATCGACCATGTCCAATCATTTATCTGTTCTGCAACAAGCAGGGCTGATTCATGTAACCAAATATGGGCAATGGTCTTATTTCTCACGTAATGAAGCACTGATCCAAGAATTTTTACAACATTTACAGCACGCGCTTTAGACTTCACTAAGTCCAAGCAAGCTGTGAGAGGATTGCTTGATGACAGATTTTTCAACACCAATTCAATTTGGTGAACTCAAACTTAAAAACCGTGTGGTGATGGCGCCGTTAACACGTAGTCGTGCAACGACTGATCGTGTACCTACAGCAATGATGGCTGAATATTATGCACAACGTGCAAGTGCTGGTTTAATCATTTCTGAAGCGATTGTGATTTCTGAAGCAGCCAATGGTTATGAAAAAACACCGGGACTTTTTAGCGATGCTCAAGTTGACGGTTGGAAAGTAGTGACCGATGCAGTACATGCCAAAGACGGTTTAATTGTTGCACAATTATGGCATGTGGGGCGTGTTTCACATCCTGATTTACTGGGTGGTGACACACCTGTTTCTGCAAGTAATGTGCAGCAAAAAGGTCAAGTCAGTTTATTGCGTCCGAAACGTGATTATGTAGTGCCACGTCCACTTGAAATTGCTGAAATTCAAACGATTGTTGAACAATATAAACAGTCTGCTATTCGTGCCAAAGCCGCAGGTTTTGATGGTGTGGAATTGCATGCAGCCAATGGTTATTTAATTGACCAGTTCCTGCAAAGTTCGACCAATCAGCGTCAGGATAGCTATGGCGGTTCTGTTGAAAACCGTGCGCGTTTTTTGCTTGAAGTGGTGGATGCTTTAATTGAAGTTTGGGGTGCAGGCCGTGTCGGTGTACATTTGGCACCACGTGGTGATGAGCATGACATGGGCGATGCGAACCCGAAACAAACCTTTGGTTATGCCATGCAAGAATTGGGTCAACGTCACATCGCTTTCTTCTTTACCCGTGAATATATTGATGCGGGAAGCATTAGCCTTGACATGAAACAGCGTTCAAATGGTGTGCCGTATATTGCCAATATGCGTTTAAGTCGTGAGGATGCATTGGATTTATTGGCATCGGGTCAAGCCGAAGCCGTGTCTTTTGGTAAAGACTATATTTCTAATCCAGACCTTTTTGAACGTTTAGTACAAGATGAGCCACTGAATGAATTGAAGCTTGAAAATATGATTGGAACCGATGTGGCAGAAGGCTATATTGACTATCCATTTTTCAAAAAGCAATTCGCTGAAAGCTAATTTTATCCCTATACATAGCAGAATAAATCATTTGGCAGAGCAGAATTCATTAACATGTGAAGGCTGCTCTGTTATATTTTGCCGATTCAATCATATTTGAGGCAATTTGTTTGGCTACTCCTTTTTGGTACAACGCAGCATTATCCATGATCAAGCCATTGTATAAATGGCGAATAAAAAAACGTGCGTTGAATATGGAGCAGTTGCAACAAGAATGCCTTGAGCGCTTTGGTCCTTTTCAACAGCCCAAAAACCGCAATGCAATATGGTTTCATGTGGTTTCTGTTGGGGAAACCAATGCCGCACAACCGTTAATTGAACACTATTTAAAATTGGGTCATCCTGTTTTAGTGACCAATACCACCAAAACGGGTCAAGCCCGTGCTAAATCACTCTTTTTAAAAGCACCGTATCAGTCTTTGTTCCAAGCGGTGTATTTGCCTGCCGATCAGAAACAATTGGTACGGGCGTTCTATCAAAAATATCAGCCCAAAGTATTGGTTTTGGTCGAAACAGAGATATGGCCCAATTTAATTGATCAAGCCAAACACTTTGATGTGCCTTGTTTATTGATCAATGCACGTCTTTCGGAAAAATCAGCCCAAGGTTATGCCAAAGTGCCACGTTTAACCCAAGGTATGCTGAGTGGATTAGACCGCTTACTGGCACAAGATCAAGCCACTTTACAGCGTTACCTAAATTTAGGCATGGCTGCAAGTAAAAGTCAGGTCTTGGGCAGTATTAAGTTTGATATTCATGCCCCTGAAAGTTTCATCCAACAGGCTGAGCAATTAAAACAAGGGTGGAATTTAACAGCGCGTAAAATCATTACCCTTGCCAGTACGCATGCGCCCGAAGAACAAAAATTACTGACCGCTTTAAAGCCTTATTTAAGCCAATGTCCAGAGCTGTTGGTGATAGTTGTACCACGTCATCCTGAACGCTTTGATGAAGTCTTTCAGTTGGCACAGGACTTACAACTTAAAACACAGCGGCGCAGTTTAGGGCAGAGTATCGCAGCGGATACTCAAGTCTATTTGGCTGATAGCATGGGCGAGATGTGGTTGTGGTATGCCTTAAGTCAAGTCTGTTTTGTCGGCGGTTCATTGAATGAACCGGGTGGCGGTCATAATATTTTAGAGCCTATTGCGCTCCATGTACCGACGGTGTTGGGCAAAAATTATTTTAATTTCCAAACCATTGTCGATGAGTTTGTGGCTGTTGAAGGCGTAACCGTTGTAGAAGATGCCGAGCAAGCGGCTCAAGTTTTAATTGAACTGTTGACCGATAAATCTAAAGCCGAAAAACTCAACATTGCAGCGCAGCAGATCATGCAGAAAAATACAGGTTCTTTAGCAAAGCATATTACAGTGATAGATCAGTATCTTTAGAAACAATTTGAGATCACAGTACTCACGACCTCAAAAGTCTGGCTAGGTTCTTATTTTTTCGTGTAGGTCTTTCCTACTTTTAAAAGATGAGAAGCACTGCTTCGCAAGGTAGCAAAATCCTGTGCGGTAGCTGAATATGTCTATGCGCCTATTTTTTATCTTGTTTGGATTTTATGAATATTGTCCTGTTAGACCCACGTCAAACCGAATCCGAGCTTTGGTCGATTACATCGAAACGTCAGCTTGAACATTTAAAACAGCATGTGAATGTGCAAGTGGGTGATTGTCTCAAAGTTGGCATTCGAGAAGGGCAGCGTTACTTGACCGAAATTGTCGAAGTGACTGAACAAGCAGTCAAACTTAAACCGATTCAAATTGAAGCGGTTCCAGTAAAATTACCCGTGACTTTAATTTTAGCCATGCCGCGTCCGAAAGTTCTGCGCCGTTTAATGATGGATAGTGTCACCTTAGGGGTAGAAAAAATAATTCTTTTGCACAGTTATCGGGTGGATAAAAGCTATTGGCAAACGCCATTTTTGCAACAATTGGATCAATATGTGACGCTTGGTTTGGAACAAGCAGGAGACACGGTTGCCCCGCAAATTGAAATCTATAAACGCTTTAAACCTTTTGTTGAAGATGTCTTGCCCAGTTTGATTACAGCGGATCGTCCTGCTTATGTGGCACATCCTTATGCAGAGCGCAAAATGCCATTTGCCATTGAGCATGCCTGTACGATTGTGATTGGGCCTGAAGGCGGTTTTATTCCTTATGAGATTGATTTGCTCACAGAAAACGGCTGCCAAGCATTCAGCCTAGGCAACCGCATTTTGCGTACTGAAACCGTAATTTCTTATGTGCTCGGTCGCTTATTTAGCGCGAGCTGATGCATCGTCCTGTATGGCTGCATCACCACGATACACTTTGACTTCCTGTACTGGGTAAGGAATCGAAATGTGCTGTTCAGCAAAGGCTTGAATTACTTGTTCTTGAACGGTACTGATCGATGTTGAGGTCGCAGTTTCCGTAGTATCGACCCACCAGCGTACATTCAGGTTAATTGAAAAATCGGCCAGTGCACTGACATTGACACTAAATGCCGGTTGGCTCAGGATGCTGACATCTCGATCTAGAATGGCCATGATAATATTTTTGGCTTTTTGAATATCATCTTCATAACCAATACCGACCACAAATTCACAGCGACGACGTTGATAGGCGGTATTGACTGTGACTGGACTGGTATAGACCGTGGCATTTGGAATGACGATACGACGACCATCGGGTGAGCGTAAATAGGTGGCACGAATTTGAATATCTTCAACGGTGCCTTCCATGCCTGACACAATAATGTCATCACCAATTTTGAACGGTTCACTCAATAAAATTAGAATACCGGAAAGCAAATTTTGGAAGATGTCTTTGAAGGCAAAACCGATGGCGACCGAACCAATACCCAGTGCGCTCATGAGTTGGCTGGGAGTGAATCCTGGAATCGCAATCACCATAGCAATTAGGAAACCAAGGAACATAATGACAGAACTACCGACGCGATTGAGCACCAGAACTAAGTTCTGCCGAGTATAAGAGCGGTCGGCTAAGGTTTTACGCACAAAGAATTTAAAGACTTTGACCAACAGTAAAAAAAGACTAAAAACCACGATGGCGATACATAAATAAGGCACACGTTCCCAAAATCCATCGACAAATTTATCGATGGTGGAATAGGCATCATTATATTTCGTGGTATGTGCGATGACGGTTTCTGCTGTTTTCTCAGTTGCTTCATGTAGAAGTTGAGAGGTGCCTTGAGTCACTTCACTCAAGGCATTATTTTGTTCAGCCACAGGACTTCCGAGTTTGGGTTGATTGTTGCGTATTTTGCCTGAAACTGACGGGGAATTTAACCAAAACTCAGGGCTTTTGCTGTAGTTTTGTGAAAAAATGCTGTGTGTATTTTAAAAATATTCACTGCCTTTTTGAATGACATTTTGTGGCATGTCTAATTCACCTGCACCAAGCATATAAGACAGCATGCTGCTTGAAGCCAAAAAACTGAGTAACATCAGAATAATCATCAGCCACGCTAAGATTTTTTCCCAAACGGGTGTTTCGCGTGGCAGACCATAGCTATTGATGCCTGCCGTGCCTGAACCGAATAGTAAATACAAGCCCAGCAAAATATTCAGCACGGGCAGTATAAACAATAAAATAAACCAGCCACTTCGGTTCATGTCATGTAAACGGCGCACAGTAATCACCATTAAAAAATAGAGATACAGCAGAAAAATCACCACAAAACCTAGACCCGCAATACCCGTTAATGTATTGACCAACTGATGGTCCATCGACAGGGTATTGAGATTAAAAATCCCCACCGTTAGGCTTAAGGCAATGGTGGCTAAAAAGGTTGCTAAATGGACAAAAGCATACCAGCCGATTGAACTTAAACGCCCAAAACGACCTTGCGGCGACAAAGGATTATCTGTGTTCGTTGCTTGAGATCTGGAAAAAAAGGGAGCTGAGTCTTGTGGGTTCATACGCTTTTCCAAATCAGG
The DNA here is from genome assembly GCF_002135275.1 of Acinetobacter sp. ANC 4973. Taxonomy (NCBI): domain Bacteria; kingdom Pseudomonadati; phylum Pseudomonadota; class Gammaproteobacteria; order Moraxellales; family Moraxellaceae; genus Acinetobacter; species Acinetobacter sp. ANC 4973. The sequence goes on along the minus strand of NZ_NEGM01000003.1, from coordinate 44,248 downwards.
TTGAGCTAAGACAATCGTGTATTTGATAAAATAGTCAGTACATCTTGTTGTTAAATTATAAGATTAAAAGAACAGATCAGATACGAATCAGACGATTATTTTTGTTGAATACGATAAAGTGTTTATGTTTTAAATTGTATAAATAAACTACGACCAAAGCATGATTGAAGTGGTTGAAAAATAATCGCCATACTGTGAATATGCAATGAATAAAATCAATAACGTGGCATAGCATCTCGTGATGAGATGAATAAGATCAAGGAAGTAAATAATGAAAGAAATCTATCCTGTACCCGAAGAATTTAAAAAAACAGCTCGTCTTGTAGAATCTGAATATTTCGAGCGTTATCAGCAATCCATTGATCAGCCAAATGAGTTTTGGGCCGAACAAGCGCATAAACTGGATTGGATTAAACCTTTTACTCAAGTTAAAAATACCAGTTTTAACAAAGATAATTTTAAAATTGAATGGTTTGCTGATGGGCAGCTCAACCTCAGTGCCAATTGCTTAGATCGACATTTAAAAGAACACCCGCATAAACCTGCGATTATTTGGGAAGGCGATCACCCTTCACGACATAAAATTATTTCTTTTAAAGAACTACATGATGAAACTTGTCGTTTTGCCAATGTATTAAAGAAACACGGTGTGGGCAAAGGCGACCGTGTCGTGCTGTATATGCCCATGGTTTCTGAAGCGGCCATTTCAATGTTGGCGTGTGCCCGAATTGGGGCGGTACATTGTGTGGTTTTTGGTGGCTTCTCACCCGATGCCTTGGCGAGTCGAATTGAAGACAGTCAAGCCAAAATTGTGATTACCGCAGATTCAGGGATGCGTGGTGGTAAGCCCATTCCACTGAAAGAAAACGTCGATGCTGCACTGCAAGTTCAGGGCACTGAATCGGTTCAAAATGTGATTGTAGTGCATCGTACAGGCAATCCGATTGAGTTAAAAGCAGGCCGTGACCTGTGGTATCACATGGAAATCATGTCGGTCAATGAAGTTTGCCCACCTGAGCCGATGAATGCAGAAGATCCATTGTTTATTCTGTATACCTCTGGTTCAACTGGTAAACCGAAAGGTGTATTGCATACTACAGGCGGTTATCTCACGTATGTGAATTCAACGTTCCGTGAAGTCTTCGATTTAAAACAAGATGATGTGTTTTGGTGTACCGCAGATGTTGGCTGGATTACCGGACATTCTTATGTCCTGTATGGCCCTTTATCCAATGGTACGACCACGCTGATGTTTGAAGGTGTACCGCAGTATCCGACGTGGGCACGTACCGGTCATATTGTCGATAAGCACAATGTTACCATCCTCTATACCGCCCCGACTGCCATTCGCGCCATGATGCGTGAAGGTGATCGCTTTGTTCGGGAAAGTGACCGCAGTAGTCTACGTTTGATTGGATCGGTGGGTGAGCCAATTAATCCAGAGGCATGGAATTGGTACTATACCGTGGTGGGTGAAAGCCGCTGTCCTGTTGTCGATACATGGTGGCAAACGGAAACAGGCGGTATTTTAATTTCTCCTTTACCGGGAGCCACGGATTTAAAACCGGGGTCTGCAACGCGTCCCTTGTTTGGCATACAACCGGCCATTGTCGATGCTGAAGGTCATGAACTAGAAGGTGAGGCCGAAGGTAACTTGGTGATCAAGGATTCTTGGCCGGGTCAAATGCGCACCATTTGGGGCGATCCTGAGCGTTTTATTGAAGCCTATTTTTCAACTTATCCGGGTGTTTATTTCACTGGAGATGGCGCACGGCGTGACAAAGATGGCTATTACTGGATTACAGGACGTGTGGACGATGTACTAAATGTCGCTGGACACCGTTTAGGCACAGCAGAAGTCGAAAGTGCCTTAGTTGCCCATGAAGCTGTTGCAGAAGCAGCTGTGGTGGGTATGCCGCATGAGATTAAAGGACAAGGGATTTGCTCTTTTGTCACTTTGCAAGCGGGTACAGAGGAATCAGAAGAACTACGCAAAGAATTGGTCGATTGGGTGCGTAAAATTTTGGGTCCGATTGCCACACCAGATGCACTGCATTGGGCACCGGCTTTGCCCAAAACTCGTTCTGGTAAAATCATGCGCCGGATTTTAAGAAAAATTGCCGCCAATGAGTTGGATAGTTTAGGCGATACTTCCACCTTGGCTGAGCCACAAGTGGTCGAAGCTTTAATCCTCACGGTGCACCCCAATAGATAAATTGTTTACTGATACCGTCTGATGGCTCAGGCGGTATTTTTATTTGCATTCGATGAACTGAATCGCATATTTAAAATTTTGGTTTTACAAGCTGCTGGTATTGCTCCAAAAATGACGAATGAAAGAAGGCGATTACTTTTGCCAATCGGTATTTAAAACTGCGTTGAATGTTCATAAAAAAATCCCCTCAAGCCGAGCCTTGGGGGGAATGGAGAGAGAGCTTTTATTGTTATTCTTATGCTGTACGCACGTGGTTAAGCTGACTTCGCTTGAATTGCAAGTTGTTGCTGTTGTTTTGCTTCAAGTTCACGAACCAAGGGTAAAACTTTCTGACCAAAATATTCGACCTCTTCAATAAAGTGTAAAAAGCCAGACAGAACCAAATCGACTCCCACACTTTTTAACGCAACAATACGTTCTGCAATTTGTTGCGGTGTGCCAATCAGATTGGTTTTAAAGCCATCGTTATACTGGACTAAATCTTCAAAGGTTGATTTTGCCCAGTTACCTTCACCTTCAGTGGTTGAGGCACCCGCTTCACGTGTGGCATCACCAAATGCATTGACCGCTTGAATATTGGCTTTATCAACAATTTCTTGCAGTACTGCCTGTGCTTCTTCTTCAGTATCACGGGCAATAATAAAGGCATTGACGCCAATTTTTACGCTGTGATGATTGGCTTTGGCTTTTTCGCGAATGTCATCAATTTGCTTTTTCAATTCCTCCGTTGTGTTGCCATTGGTAAAGTACCAATCGGAAACACGCGATGCCATATCACGAGCAGCGCGTGAGCTGCCTCCTTGAAAGATTTCGATATGCGGTTTCTGCACTGGTTTTGGCTTTAAGCTGTAATCTTTAAATTGGTAATATTTACCCTCAAAACTAAAATGATCTTCAGTCCAAACACCTTTTAAACAACGGATAAATTCCTCAGAACGTACATAGCGTTGATCATGTTCTGGCCATTCTTCACCAATGGCATCGAACTCGCCACGGAACCAACCACTCACCACATTAATTGCGATACGGCCCTGAGTGAGATGGTCAATTGTGGCCAATTGTTTTGCGGCTAAAGCGGGTTTCCAAGGACCCGGCAAAATTGCCGCAATCACTTTCAGCTTTTCAGTTTTTGCCAATAACCCGTGGCTGAAACTCACAGATTCATGCTGATTGTCCGCACCATAACCCGCAGTAAAACGAATTTGGGTGAGGGCATAGTCGAAACCACTTTTTTCTGCGGCTTGTGCTAAACGCACGTTATATTCATAGCTCCAATCTGTGCGCTGTGTGATATTACTGACCACCAAACCACCGCTGACATTCGGAACCCAATAGGCAAAAGTAATCTTTTGATTTGGTTGAGTCATATTTATACCCTCTCGCTGGATGTATTCACTTAGGCCACTTGAGGCTTTGGTACTTTTTTATGATGTAGACGAGATTCTGCGGCATCTAAATTGGGCACTGCGGCAGAAGGTAAAACGTCATCTTGCTCAATTTGTGTATTGATGCCCAAGTTTTGGTTGGCCAGTTGAGTTTTTTCTTTCACCACCTCTGCACGTTGACCTTTCGCTGGTGCCCATTCCAAAATAGGCAATGCACGTGCGACAGCCAAAGTAATACGGTCACGCAAGAATGCACTGTGAATGGTGTATTCAGGGGTAAAATCTTTATCTGTTGCATAGACACCAATTGGTAAAGTCTGTGCTTGGAAGAAGCTAAACAATGGACGTAATTGATGTTCAAGGACCAAAGCATGACGTTCACTACCACCCGATGCAGCTAAAAGAACCGGTACATCAACCAATGCAGTTTGTTCAACAAAGTCAAAAAAGTGCTTAAAAAGACCCGTAAAAGAGGCACGATAAACAGGTGTTCCTACGATGAGGGCATCGGCAGCTTCAAGCGCAGCCAAGTCATCTTGTACCCGTTGTGGCAATTGATTACGGTAAATGGCACCCCCGAGTAAATGACCAATTTCACTGAATTTAATAAAATGCACATGAATGGGGGTAGCTTCGCCTAATTCATTGAGAATTTCTTGTACTAAAGCTTCTGTTTTAGATGGGTTATTTAAACCGCCTGATACAGCGACAATGTTAAGCGGTTTTTGTTGATTAAGAATGGTCATGAAGGTAGAACCTAAGTTGAATCTCGGAATAGTGTTCATTTATCAACATTGCAGAAGGTGCTGTAAAATAAAGAAAAAAAAATAGGTTATCTGTTTTTAAGATATAACAGTTTTTAAAATCATGAGGTCGAAAATGGTGATTTAATTATTTGAAAAGTAAAGTTATATTGGATTTGAATAAGCAATTTCATTGCATGAATAAAATTTATATCAAAATGTGATTAGATTTGATGATTTTTGGAAAAACTAAAAAAAAACTAATTTTTTTATAAAATAATGGCATATCGCGTAAAAAAAGTGATTCCTGCATATCCTTAACGATGATTGTGTGGTTAGAATAGCCATCACTGTGCACAAGATCTTTCATGTCGCTTATGAACATTTTAATCGTTGATGATCATCCGTTATTTCGTCATGCTTTAATTCAGGCAGTTCGTTATAGCTTACCGCAAGCTCAAATTAATGAAACAGCTGCAGTAAATGAGTTGTATGAACGTTTAGATAACGGACCAGAACCAGATTTGGTTTTATTGGATTTGAATTTACCGGGGGCTTCGGGCTTTTCCGCTTTGGTTCATGTGCGTGCACAATATCCTTCGATTCCGATTATTGTCGTTTCTGCACACGAAGAAGTTTCAATCATTCAACGTGCGATTGCGCATGGTGCGATGGGTTATATTCCAAAATCAGCCCATCCAAGCCATATTGGTGAGGCAATTCGCCAAGTGCTGGAAGGTGAAATTTGGCTACCACCCAACTTACCTGCGAATTTGAGTTTTGATCCACGTGCGGCAGATGAAACTGCATTGGCAGAACGAATTCAATCACTTACGCCACAACAATTTCGCGTTTTAATGATGGTTGCGGAAGGGTTGTTAAATAAACAGATCGCCTACGAGTTAGATGTTTCTGAAGCAACAATTAAAGCGCATGTCACAGCAATTTTCCGTAAATTGGGTGTACAAAATCGTACGCAAGCGGTCTTGGCTATTGGTGCGTTAAATATTGAAGAAAAGAAAATATAATGTTCTGAACACAGTATGAAATAGAAAAAGGCACTTCATGGAAGTGCCTTTTTTATGCGGATAAATTTTTGCAATTTAAACAAGGAAAAAATTTAAGCTAAATCACCCAGCTTTTTTTAGGTGTGAGGTCTGTGCAAAATAATGGATTGAGTGCGCATTGCAGATCATCAATCTGTTCTTGAGAAACATAGGATTTTTCTTTCAGGTATTCGGCAACACTATCATCACGTAGGCTTAAAAAAGCAGCATCATAGACACCTAAGTCGACAAATAAAGCGGCTGTTTCTAAGCTGTTAAAATGGTCTAGGTAGATGTCATTGCCATACATGAGAAAAATATGATCTTCACGATTATCTGCGTTTACAGCCAAGTGCTGGGCCAGTTCAAAAGGCGAGGTTTTAATAAATAACAGGTCTGATAATTCGTCAAATTGTGTGGTATCTAATAAGTTTTCATCGGTTTTGACCTTGCCAAGCCATGCTTTAAAGACCAGCACGGCGCCACCACGGAGTAACATGCTCCAAATTTGATGACGTACAGCATCACTTAAGCCATTCGATTCAGTCTTTAAGGATTGAACCAATTTATCTTCTTGTTCAGCCAGTCGTTCAAATAGACCTAAGCCTTGTGGTTTATGGGCTGCTGGTGTAAATACATCAAAATTTAAATCGGCAAATACTTGTAATGCAAGGGGTACAGCACTTTGGTACAAGGTGTTTAAAGCTTGAATATGGGTGTCATTCAACTTGCTGTGTTTAAATAATTCAGTCCATTGAATTTCGGGTAACAGGGCATTGGTCCCATATTGACGGTAAAATTGTTGCGATTGATCTAAATCATGATTTCCAGCTTGCGAAATGTTCATCTTCAAACTCCTGTGTTTTGGTCTGATGATCAGTTTCTGTGAGCAGCGTTTTTTCAGATCTGCCTATTGCGAGATAAAACTGATCTTTTCTTGCTTTTATATATGGTCTAGCAGCGTACTGAACGAAATACGACTAAAGTTTTAGATTGGGTTTTTTGCATAAAAAATGATTTGAAAACAGTATTTTGAAAAATTGTAACCAAGTGTACATGTGTTCACTTAAATTTTGATCTTCTTTGCCATAGAAAATACAAGGTTGAAATTTTTAGTCAATCGAACAGTACTTAAAATGCGGTTTTTTGAGCAGTTTGGCCTAAACAAAAAAATAAATTGTCAGTACAGCTGATCAAAGGTGTATTTGTGTCTTAAAACGTCCATTTCATCAATTTGAAATGGACGTTTTATTTTGCAGTTTAGGATTCAGAACTGGAAATTTTTAAGCCAGACAGCCATGAACGCAGAGATGCAGGTTTTAACGGTTTTTTCAGCAAGACAATATTGAGTTCTTTTAAATGCTGCGGCAGTTCAGGATCAGAATCTGCCGTAATAAGCGCGACAGGAACTTGTTCTTGACGATTTTCCACAATGAAATCTAAACCAATTTTATGGTTATTCAAATGTTGATCGACCAACCAGACTTGAATATTTTCTTGCTGAATCAGGGTTAACGCTTGCTCAGGTTCAGTGGCTTTAAAGACTTGATAGCCCCATTTTGTCAGTAGGGTAGACATGCCTTCTAAAATGGTTTCATCATTGTCTAAGCATAAAATTTTATAGGCTTTGCTTTTTAGTGGAATGGCCTGTGTTGGGATGGCAACCACTTGAGGTGCTTCGACAATCGGCACTTCAATCATGAAACAAGAGCCTTTGCCATATTCAGAATAGACATGTACAGGGTAGTCCAGCAGGCTGGTCATACGTTGCACAATGGCTAAGCCCAGTCCAAGACCTTGTTCACCCCAAGGTGAAGTGTGCCCACAGCGCTCAAACTCTTGGAACAGCTTAATGCGTTGTTCTTCAGCAATTCCCGGACCCGTATCCCATACCCCTATGCGAATATGTTGTGGTTTTTCCGCAGAACGCAGAACACCGACAATGACCCGACCTTTGGCGGTATAACGTAAGGCATTACTGACAAAATTTTGAATAATACGGCGAATCCATTGGGGATCGGTATCAATCCAGAATTGGGCATCATGGACACTAAATTGAATGTTACGCTGTGCTGCAATGGACTTAAATTGCAGTTCTAAATCACTGAGTAAGTCATGTAGTGGATAGGGTTGACGCTTGGGTTGAATGGTGCCGCCTTCTAAACGGGCAATATCTAACAATGCTGATAACATGCTTTCAGCACCATGTAAGGCACGGTCAAGCTGTTGCAGAGTCTTACGGTCTTCATCCGACTGTACACTTTGCTCTAATGCTGTACTAAACAAACGCGCAGCATGCATTGGTTGTAGTAAGTCATGGCTGGCTGCTGCAATAAAGCGACTTTTTGACATATTGGCGCGGTCAGCTTGTTCTCGTGCCAATTGTTGCTCGGAAAGGGCATTGGCAAGCTGTTGAGTACGATCCTGTACACGTCCTTCAAGTACGGCTTCATTTTCACGGAAAGCGGTAATATCGGCAAAAGTTGTAACGAAACCACCACCTTCAATCGGATTGCCGCGCATTTGAATGACCCGACCATCTTTACGAATGCGTTCAAATTCATGTGCACTGCCCATCGCCATCCAATGAATCCGTTTCCGCACATGTTCTTCCACTGAACCGGGGCCACATTCGCCACGTTCTGCGTTATAGCGAATTAAATCGGCAATCGGGCAACCGACATAAACAATGTCCTTTGGATAATCAAAAAGTATCAGGTATTGATTGTTCCATGCCACCAAGCACATATTTTCATCCACCACACTCACCCCTTGGGTCATGTGGTCAATCATGGTCATAATCAGATTTTGGTTAAAACGCTGCCATTGCGAGGCTTGGTCTAAAATATTCGCGACCTGACCCAAGGCTAAACCATTATTGACCATGGCTGTGGTGAGCAAAGTCCGTGCGGAAGCTGAACCAATGGTTCCAGCCAGATATTGTTCTGTGAAACGCCACCACATGCCATTGGCACTGCTATTTTCATTCAAGACGACATTATTTTGCGCACAGAATTGTTGAAAGGCCTGTGTGGCGGGCCCTTCACCAGTAATTCGTTTGGCCAAGGCCATTAAATCCCCTACTTTTAGACGGGCAACGTCATGATTCAGGTAGCTCATATCTGTTGAACTGGTATGCGTTGGTAAGGGCTTGGTTTCGTAATAAAAAAAGCTTTCCGCTTGAATTTGTTCGGCAATACTGGGACGAAAGATTCGCGAGACCCAAACATAGAGCAGAATATTGAGACCCAAAGACCAGACCACACCATGAGTCAAAGGGGCAAAAGACTGAAAACCCAGTAAGGCTTCTGGACGTAACCAGTTAATCGCTAAAGGCCCGAGGTTGAGGAACTGGTGGGTGAATTGGCTATATTCAGCAGGCAAGCTGCGCAGTATTGTAGGTAACAGTAAAGTGTATGACCACATGAAAAAGCCAGTCAGCAGTCCAGCATATACCCCTTGTTTACTGCCACCTCGCCAATATAGTCCACCGATCAGCGCAGGGGAGAATTGGGCTACTGCACTAAAGGCCAGCAATCCAAAAACGGAGAGTTGGTCAATGTCATTAAAGAAATGGAAGAACAAAAACCCCAAGAGCATGACGGCTAAAATACAGACGCGACGGGTAAATTTCAGTACCAACGGCAGACGTTTGTCATGGCGTGAAAGTAGGCCAGTACGCCATAATGCCGGCATAATCAAGTCATTACTGAGCATAATCGACAAGGCGACCGAAGACACTAACAGCATACCTGTAGAGGCAGAAAAACCACCTAAAAAAGCCAATAGGGTTAACCAATCTTGGTTATAACTCAGTGGCAAGGAAAGAACAGCGACATCGGGAATCGCTAAAAAATGCGGTGCAGCATGCAAGGCCCAACTGGCAATCGGGATAATGGCAATGGTTGTGAGAATCAGATAAACGGCAAACCAACGACGTGCCCCGCGAATATGTTTTTCATCGCGTAATTCAACCACCGCGACATGGAACTGGCGTGGTAAACAAATAATCGCCAGTGCCGCCAGCATGGTTTGTACCCAAAAGGTATCTGGCACACCAAAAAGCTGAACCTGTTTAAAGGTATCGGCCACATCACTGGAAATTTGTCCCAGATTATCGGGTGCTTCAAAGACAAAAAATAAGGCAACACACAATAAAGCAAATAATTTCACAAAAGATTCAAAAGCCACAGCCAGCATTAAGCCGCCATGTTGTTCAGTATTGGCAATTTGCCGTGTACCAAACATCATCGCCAGAATGGCTAAAATACCCGTCAGAAAAAGTACCCCATTGGTGGTGCTTTCTATGTTGGTATCCTGTTGTAAAATTACCGCAGCACTTAAGGCAATGGCTCTGAGCTGTAAAGCCAAATAGGGAATGATGGCAATGACGGCAAGAATTGTCACCAAAGATGCCAATGGCCCACTTTTGCCATAACGTGCAGCGACAAAGTCGGCAATCGAGGAAATGGCATGGTGCTGACGAACTCGACCTAAACGTCGCCAAATATCATAACCGACCCCAACAAATATCAGTGGTCCAAGATAAATGGGTAGAAAGATAATACCTTCACGAACAGCAGCCCCTGTCGCACCATAAAAGGTCCAAGATGAACAATACACGCCTAGAGTTAGACTAAAGAGTAACATGCGGCCACGGGTGCTTAATCGGCTGGCGTGTTTTTCCCCAAAAAATGCGCAGATAAAAAGTAATGCGATATAGAGGGCCAGAACCCCGATGATAAGCCAGCTATTCATATTGCCTACAGTCTGAAACTATGACGTCATGATACCCTATCTGGTAATCTGATCAGTGCAATTGGTTAAAATTTAACGACCAAAGTATTAATTACAACAACCCAACAAGATTGTTAAGTTATACAACGTAATAATTCGAATTAAAAATAGCACTTATGGTTGGGTGCAAACAGGAGTATAGGTTATGGATGAGAGACAGGTAGAGCAAATTCTACAGAATCCAAAGTTTAAGGAAATGGTTGCAAGAAAAAGTCGTCTGAGCTGGACACTGACTGCAATTATGTTGTTTGTATACGTCGGTTTTATGCTGCTCGTTGGTTATAACAAAGAATTGTTAATGTCTTCTTTCACTGGTGGCGTGACTACTTTGGGTATGCCACTTGGTCTAAGCATCATCGTATTATCATTTGTACTCTGCGGCGTGTATTCCTATATTGCGAATAAGACCCTTGATCCATTGACAGAAGATGCAATGCGAGAAGTAGAAGCAATTGCCAATGAAAAAGGACTGCATTAAGATGAAATGGAATTCATTGAAAGCTCAAGCACTTGCAGCGTCAACGCTGCTCATGTCAGGTATGGCAATCGCAGGTCCAGATTTAGGCGAGGCTCAACAGCAAGCGACTAACTGGCATGCCATTATTATGTTCGTTATTTTTGTTGCGTTTACTTTGGTGATTACCAAATGGGCAGCAAAACAAACCACAAGTACGCAGGATTTCTATACCGCAGGTGGCGGTATTTCAGGTTTCCAAAATGGTTTGGCGATTGCTGGTGACTATATGTCGGCAGCGTCATTCTTGGGTATTTCAGCGCTGGTATTTAGCTCAGGTTTTGATGGTCTACTGTATTCACTTGGTTTCATGGTGGGTTGGCCAATTGTATTGTTCTTGGTTGCGGAGCGTTTGCGTAACTTAGGTAAATACAATTTATCTGACGTTGTGTCTTTCCGTTTGGAAGAAAAACCGGTCCGTACTCTAGCCGCAATCAGTTCATTGGTTGTTGTAGCGTTCTATCTGATTGCTCAGATGGTGGGTGCAGGTCAGTTGATCAAATTGCTTTTCGGTCTAAACTACAACATTGCTGTCGTGATCGTTGGCTTACTGATGATGGCTTACGTGATCTTCGGTGGTATGTTGGCAACGACTTGGGTACAGATCATTAAAGCAGTTATGCTTTTATCTGGCGCAACGTTCATGGCCTTTATGGTTATGAAAGGTGTCGGTTTTAGCTTTACCAATATGTTTGAACAATCGATTCAAGTCTTCAGTAAAGTGCATGACATTGGTCTAGCGGAAGCTGGAAATATCATGGGACCGGGTAAATTGGCTGCAAATCCAATTGACGCGATTTCATTGGGTCTGGCGTTAATGTTCGGTACAGCAGGTCTGCCACATATTTTAATGCGTTTCTTTACGGTAAAAGATGCCAAAGAAGCACGTAAATCAGTGGTTGTTGCAACAGGTTTCATTGGTTACTTCTACCTTTTAACATTCATCATTGGTTTCGGTGCGATCCTTTACGTATCAAACAACCCACAGTTTATTGATGTTGCTAAAATGGCTGTAACTGGCAAGTTAGAGCTTGTTGGTGGTAACAACATGGCGGCAGTTCACTTAAGTGATGCTGTTGGCGGTGACTTGTTTATGGGCTTCATTTCAGCAGTGGCATTTGCAACGATTCTTGCAGTCGTTGCTGGTTTGACGCTGTCAGGTGCATCAGCAATTTCACATGACTTGTATGCAAACGTATTCAAGAAAGGTCAAACGACTCCTGAATCTGAACTTCGTATGTCTAAAATTGCAACTTTAGGTTTAGCAATTTTTGCCATGATTTTGGGTATTTTGTTCGAAAAACAAAACGTTGCCTTCATGGTGGGTCTAGCATTCTCAGTAGCGGCTTGTGCCAACTTCCCAGTTCTTGTACTTTCAATGTTCTGGAAAGGTTTAACCACACGTGGTGCAGTGATTGGTGGCGTGGTTGGTTTAGTGACAGCGGTAACATTGATTGTTCTAGCGAAAGCAGTTTGGGTCGATACATTGGGTATTTCTGATACAGCAGTGAATCCATTTAATGGTCCTGCAATTTTCGCAATGCCATTGTCATTCTTCTGCTGCTGGTTGTTCTCTGTGACTGATAGTTCAGCACGTGCAGAAGCAGAACGTAAAGCATTTGATGCGCAGTATGTACGCTCTCAAACAGGTATTGGGATCTCTGGTGCATCTGATCACTAAGACTTAAAAATACAAGCAATAAAGAAGTCCCTTAGGGGACTTTTTTTATGCACTGCATTTTTTGATTTATGCAAGTTATCTACTGATTCAGTAGCAACATATAAATTCAGTTTGAACTTTATTTTTGCATCGCATCATGGCTTTTACACTGACAGCTTGAATTCGGTTATCCGTTCATTTTGTATGGCTACTTTTATGCCCAAAATCTATTTGTGACTTTTATTCTGGCAAGGGGCAGTCGTATTTTGTGCCCAATTCATGCTAAGTTAATAAGATTCAAAAAAGAAAACACTGAAATAAACAAAAACAGAACGATCTTGGAGTGGGAAATGCAGGTGCTTATTGACGTTTGGAAAGTTTTTCGCTTATTGCCCTCTGCTTGGCTCATTTTATTGCAATTCATTATTTTAATCTTATCTATCACGGTCAATTACAGCATGACCTATCGCACCTTAACTTGGGTTTTGGGCGTCTTGGTTTTACTGGTGATTGCTAAAGTGATTCGCCAAACCCCGATGTTTACCATTTTAGGACTCAGTTTTGTGGGTGGAGCGGTACTTTTCTCTTTATTGATGTTATTGGGCTTCGATCATCGAATGGTTCAAGTGATTGCACATGGTTTTGAAGCCGCAGCTTATTTTAGTGCCGCCTATGGTTTATTACGCTATATGTTTGAAGACCGCTATTTAACCAGAGATGAAATGTTTGCTGCGGGAGCAGTATTTACCCTGCTGGCTTGGGGGTTTGCATTTTTATATAGTATTTGCCAGATTTTAGTACCCGATAGTTTTCAAAATCCCAATATGAGCGGTATGCAGACGTGGCTTAATTTATTGTTTCTCAGTTTTAGTTTGCAATCAGCGACTGGATTATCAGATTTAATGCCGCTAAGTGCACCAGCACGAGTGTTGGCAATGCTGCAAATGTTTTGTGGTGTGATGTATTTAGCACTGATTGTCTCACGCCTCATTTCCCTGCAATACATCGCGCATTTACCTAAAAATGATCAAGAGCATAAATAAAAGGCAATCATCAGAGTGTTACAGGAATGTAACTGCTTTGTTTTGATCATTAATTTATGATGCTTTTGAGTTTTTATTTATTGCTATTGAACTCGTCTTTTATTCATCTTCGATGAATGCTCTGTTTGACCTTTAGGTCTGTCACGTTAATTAAAATATAAAATGGGGGATTTATGCCTTCCAAAAATGCATCATGGTTTGCCAATGTCAATCCAAATGTCTTTTTAAGTACCGTCGCTATTATTGTTATTTTCCTTGCAGTAGTCGTTTTAGCACCCAATTCATTTGAGCTTATAACGCAACAGTTAAATCAGTGGGTGACCGATTCCTTTAGTTGGTTCTATGTTTTATCTGTTGCCATTTTTCTGATTTTACTCATTTATATTGCGTTATCAGATATGGGCAAAATTAAACTGGGCCCTGACCATAGCCAACCTGCTTATAGTAATGCTTCATGGTTTGCCATGCTGTTTACCGCAGGTATGGGCATCGGGCTGATGTTTTTTGGTGTCGCGGAACCTGTCATGCACTATGTTTCTCCACCTACAGGTGAAGCAGAAACCATTCAATCTGCACAACAAGCGATGCGTGTGACTTTCTTTCATTGGGGTTTACATGCTTGGGCGATTTATACAGTGGTTGGATTATCACTGGCCTATTTTGCTTATCGACACAATCTGCCACTCAAAATTCGTTCATCTTTATATCCAATTATTGGAAAAAAGATTTATGGCCCTCTAGGGGATGCGGTGGATACCTTTGCAACGATTGGCACCGTTTTTGGTGTTGCAACCACATTGGGTTTTGGTGTCACTCAAATCAATGCAGGGCTGAATTACCTATTTGGCATTGAACAGTCTCCGATAACACAAGTGATCTTGATTGTTGTGGTGAGTGCGATGGCATCAATGTCGGTATTTTTAGGGCTGGATAAAGGCATTAAACGGCTCTCTGAGCTGAATTTAATCCTTGCACTGATTTTACTGCTGTTTGTATTTTTTGCCAGTTCGTCTATTTATTTACTGCAAACCACTATTCAAAATGCGGGACAATACATCTCCAATTTATTTGCGATGACCTTTAATTTGTATGCCTATCAACCGAATGGCTGGATTGGCGGTTGGACGATTATGTATTGGGCATGGTGGATTTCATGGTCACCCTTTGTTGGGATGTTTATTGCCCGTGTTTCTAAAGGTCGCAGTATTCGTGAATTTATTGTCGGTGTCTTGCTTATTCCGACTGGATTTACCCTGATTTGGATGGGCTTCATGGGCAATGCTGCGCTATATAGCATTTTACATGAAGCAAATCATGCGCTGGTCTTGGCCGTTCAGCAAGATTCATCGGTTGCACTGTTTGAATTTCTACATAGTTTGCCGTTCTCTGCTGTTATGAGTGTATTGGCGACCTTTTTAGTGATGCTGTTTTTTGTCACATCGGCAGATTCAGGTGCATTGGTTACCGATTATTTAACCGCTAAGTCGGAAAACTCTCCAATGTGGCAAAGGCTATTTTGGACTGTGCTGATGGCTGTTTTGGCCATCGTTTTATTGTTGGTCGGTGGTTTAAGTGCGTTACAGTCTGCGACCATGATGAGTGCATTACCCTTTACTTTTATTCTGCTGTTGATCTGCTGGGGACTATTAAAAGCCTTGCATTTAGAGGTGACCAAAATGAATGCGTTGCAACAGGCACGTATTACACCTCGAGCGATTCAGAATCCGCGAAGCTGGCAACAACGCTTAGGTTTGATTATGCACTATCCGCATAGTGAACAGGAGATTCAGCACTATATTGATTCTGAGGTATTAAATGCATTTAAAAGTGTACAAAAGGAGTTTCAGCGTCGTCAGCTTGAGGTTTTAATTCAAAGCATTGACGGTGGTGGAATGGAACTCAGAGTTGATCATCACAATGAAATTAATTTCGTTTACCAAGTGGTTGCGCAAGAAACGGTGCCACCGAGTTTTATGGCAGAAGCCACGTTGAATGACGTGAAGTACTATCAAGCAGAAGTCTTTTTAAGAGAAGGTGGTCAAAACTATGATGTGATGGACTGGACGTTGGAGGATCTGTTGCAAGATATTATTGACCAATATGAACGCCATTTACATTTCTTAAGTCTAGTCAGAACCGCTGAATAAAAAGCTAGAAATTAAAAAAGGACTCACATGGAGTCCTTTTTTTAATTCAGTTTCTAAAATGAATTAGAAGCGGAATTTAGCATTTACGCCAACAGTTTCAGTATCACGTACTGAACCTTTTTCAGCATTAGCGCTAACATAGTTTGCACCAACAGCGACTGCTGGAGTAATGAAGTAATTTACGTTTGCACCCCAAGCTTTGTTTGGAGAATCACTGATGCTTGATTCAGCATAAGATGCGCCAACGCTTAATTTAGGGTTTACAAATAAGTCAGTTTTGAAACCGTAAGTTTTGTATTCAGCAAATAATACGTTGGTTTCGAAACCAATGGCCATGTTCGTGCCGTCAATTGCACCCACGTATTTAGTACGTGCAGTCACTGCATCTTGGTCACGGGCAATTGTTTTAGATTCTAAAGCTGCTTTCGCAACACCGTTAGACAGAATGTTGAAAGCGTCATACGAAGTTTGGTTAGGCGCGCTAGTGTAACCTACAGCAACCAAGAAATTAGGCACAACGACAGCACCGACTTCAACTGCATAGCGGTCGCCGTGGTCATCAGCTTTGTTATCTTTGTTGTCTGTAATAGTGTTGCTATAAGACGCGCTAGCGTATACAGGAACAACTTTAGTTGGAATATAAGCTTCAGCTTTAGCACCGATAGTGTGCGAAGTGAAGTCAGCCTTGTCAGCATTAACGTCGTATTCGCCATAGTTGTAAGCTAAAGATGCGTTAGAAGCTTGGTTTAAGAATGCTGCTTCAGCCAATGGACCTTTTGACGCGTCAACATTTTTGAAATAGTAAGTTCCTTGCACAGCACCTGTAAAATTTTTGTCATTTACAGTGTTGTCGATGAACTCAGATTGACCTTGAACTTCAAATTGATACGCTTGAGCACCGGTCATGGCTAATAATAAAGCAGTGGCTAAACCAAGTTTTTTCATAATAATTACCAGTTCTGTTAAAAATGGATTAAACAGCAGTCATTGTATTGTAACAAAACATTAAGTCAATGAACTAAAACAATATTGTTTTATTGAGTTTTTACTCTAAATAGTGTAATTGATTGAAAAATGTGCAATTGAAATATGGCATGTCAACGCTGAAAAACCTTTTTCAGAACAAAAGAATATGGGCATTCATGCAGCTGAGCTGATGAAGAATGGATGAAATGCAGATGATTTTTAACAATGTTAAATTAGATTAAATATTTATTTTTAATAGTAAAAAACAATTAATATGTGCTGCTATAGCGTGAATAATTTGTCATATTTTGAATAGAATGTAGACCATTCCCAGAAAATTGGGCTAAAAATCACCATTTAATTGCTTAAAAAATAAGCATATTAATAAGTATTTTGTGAACTAATTCACATTATTGTTTTATTTTGTGCTGAGTTTAAAAAACCAACCGCTTTAATAGGCTTTACTTATTTGGTTATTTTTTACATAATTCACCTATCAGATCATACTACATTGAAATAATGTGAACATGATCTGATTCTCCACAGAGAAAGTTTTTGTTTTATATGCCCAGCTTTCCCCAAGGTTGGGCTTTTTTTTATCAAAAAATTACGCTTACACTTTCTTTATTTGTCAGTAAGACAGCATTTAAATCTAAAAATAATTCACAAAGTCGTGTGATTACTCCAGCTCTATTTTTGAATTCATGAATCAATCATTCAGTCTGAGACTTCATATAGATAAAAAAAGATAAATCCTGAAATTTTTGTGCGCTAATTTGGTGCTTGTTTATCAAATTTGAGAATTGTTGATTTATTTTAAAGTATAAAAAAACCCAGCTTTCAAAGAAAACTGGGTTTTTTCAGCCAAAAATCTCGGGAAATCAAAAATCCTGCTGAGGAATGACTTTGATTTGCCCTAATAAGGTGCATTATGCACTAAATTATGGCATGTGTAAATATTTCCTGATCACGGTCATAAAAATATTTCGTATATGCGTAATTGATACAAAGTTTTGTCGTCAGATTTGATAAAAATATGCATTTATTCCATCGAGATTTTTTAGATGCAACAGGGGTTATTTTACTTCGGCTGTTTATTACTTTTAACGCAATTAAGTGCTTGCCACATGAACATGGCGCAGACGTCTGATCCATCCGTACAAAAGGTGGTTTCGAAGGCAACATTTGAACGCTCAGAAGAGATTAAGGCATTATTCAACGCTGCAAATACATCAGCCATTTTTATGACTTATGACGGTCAGCAGTTTCATTGTTATGGTAATGCTTTGGCCCGTGCTAAGAATGCCTATATTCCAGCTTCAACATTTAAAATGTTAAATGCATTGATTGGTCTTCAGCATCATAAAGTAACTACTTCCGAAGTGTTTGAATGGAAGGGTGAAAAGCGTTCATTTTCTGCGTGGGAAAAAGACATGAACTTGGCGCAAGCCATGCAAGCTTCAGCAGTTCCAGTGTATCAAGAGCTTGCTAGACGTATTGGGTTAGAGTTGATGCAGAAAGAAGTTTCTCGACTTGGTTTTGGCAATCAAAAAATTGGTCAACAGGTGGATAATTTTTGGCTGGTTGGCCCTTTAAAAGTAACCCCAGAACAAGAAGTAAAATTTGTTTATCAACTGGCAACAGAGCAATTACTTTTTGATGTAAAAGTACAAAAACAGGTCAAAGAAATGCTTTATATTGAGCGTCGTGGTGATACAAAACTATATGCAAAAAGTGGTTGGGGAATGGATGTAAAGCCCCAAGTGGGTTGGTACACAGGGTGGGTTGAACAACCCAATGGACAGATCACCGCTTTTGTTTTAAATTTGGAAATGCATGATGGCGATGATGTGGGCGAACGTAAGCAGCTTACTTTGGATGTGTTAGATAAGTTAGGATTATTCTTTTATTTACACTAGAAGATGGTTTATTAATAATCAAAATTCTAAAATGCTGTATAGCGATGATTTTATTAAAAATATCATAAGTACCTGATAAAACAAATTATTGATGTTTATATCATGTAATATATGTGAGTCTATTATGGAAATCATCAGCATTATGATTGACCAGTTGGTTTTGTACGGGGCAGATTGAATCCATGTATAAATTACGTTCGGAGCGTATTAGTCAACAACTTTTCTGGTCGATGATTCTGATTATCTTCTCTCTGCTTTTGCTTTCTGTTCCGTTAATTGTGAGTAGCTATAAGACCTATCAGAAAGCAGATCGAGCATTATCAGAAATTTCTGCGCTTCGTGCGGTGGCGGATTTAGCCAATAAAATTTCACGTGAAAGAGCACCTGCCAATAAGGTGATGTCGAGTCGTGCTGATGAATTAGCAGCGAACTTAAAAGAATTACATGAATATCGACAAGAAGTTGATTTACAAATTGAACAAACCCTACATATTTTAAAGACAAAAAGCTTTTCGACTCAGGACAACATTTTATTTAACAACTTAAAAAAGAGCCTACAACAGGGTCGTCAAGCGGTAGATACTTATACTGCGTTACCTCTATCCCAACGTAATTCAGAACAGTTTGATGATGCCATTCAGCACATGTTTAAGGTTTGGGACAGTTGCTACGAAATTTTAAAAAATGAGTTGGTGCAATCTGATGGTAAAGGAACAGCTGTTTCTGAGTACTACACGCTGATTTTAATTTTGTCGGATTTACGTGATCAGGCAGGACGAATGGCATCGAATGTGATTGCACCTGTGACTTTTAAAGAAAAAATCTCTGAGGATAATTTAGCGCGTTCTTTGCAGACTCAACATCAAGTCAATTATTTGTGGGCTTTGGTCAATACGATTCAGCCTGAACAGGATAAAACGCCCGAATATTTAGCTTTGCATCGGCAAGTAAAAACACAATTTTTAGATCAGGGCATTCCAACGGTTGCTGGTTTGATCGATGAAAGTTTGCATAATCAACCTTACGCCTTAACAGGCACGCAATTAACAGAAGTGATGGTGGACAAATTTGTTACGGTGGTCAATTTACAAAGCTATATTCTTGATTACAGTTTATATGTTGCACAAAAAGAAAAACAAGAATCATATCATATCTTTATTTTAACTTTATTGGTTGCGCTGATTTGCTTGATCACTGCATTTTTCACCATGATTTATGCCAGAAATGGGGTGTTTAAGCCTTTAATTGATGCCAGAAATTCAATTCTCCAATTGGCACAGTATAAAGTGACCGATAGTGATTATAAAAATTCCTCTGCCGATCCCGTGACTTTATTGGATGCCATTCAAAAGCTGAAAGGCGTGCTGCAACAACGTGATGCTTTCGAATTTCAGCTTAGAAATATTGCCAATACCGATACTTTGACGGGGGTATCGAATCGTTTAGCTTTAGATGAATATATTAAATATGTAGACAGAAAGCCTGAAAAATTTACGCAAATCGGTTTAATTATTTTCGATATTGATGATTTTAAACAGGTCAATGATACGTTTGGGCATATTATTGGTGACGAAGTGATTCGCTTGGTGGCAGAAAAATTACAATTTAATGTGCGCACTTCGGATTTAATTGTCCGTTATGGTGGTGACGAATTTTTAGTGTTAATCGAGCAGATTCATTTTCATGATGCTTTGGTCATTGCAAATAAAATGCTGAATGAAATTGGCGCTTCTGAATTATATATTGCTGAAATAAATCAAAATATTAAAATTTCTGTCAGTGCAGGGGTTGCGGTCGGGGCAGTGTCTTGGATGGCATTATTAGAAAAAGCCGACAAGTCTTTGTTTAAGGCCAAAGAAAATGGGAAAAATGCAGTAGCGGGTTAAATACCGCTACTGCATTTTAAATTTTAAATCATCTCTACTTCTTGAGTATCTACATCTTCTAGATTTATTATTTGGCTATGAATGGTATCATTGCATGTGAGTAAAATTCTCTTTTCTATTTCTAATGATAATGCTTTGCAACGCTGTTGGATAAAATTTTCATAATCATTAGTCCAAATTCCATAATTATTGATATTAATCAGATGAGTAAGCATATGATTTTGTAAACTAGGGTTTTGCTCTCTAAACTTCGTCATATACTCGGATGGTGCTTTAGCACCAATTTGTCTTTTATTTAAAAAATCATCTACGATTGTAATATTAGCAATATGATTACTTTGGGCTTCCCCAATGCCCTTTTTGCTTAAATAAGCTTTAGGAAAGAAATGATGATAATTTCTACTATTAGCTCTATGAAGCCAATCATTATTAATGTTTACGATAGCCCCATCAATAAATGAAACGGGTCTGTAATAAGCGAATATGCATAACATTGCTTTTATATAACTACGACCTGCATTAAAACTACCATTCTTACGTATAAATTCTGGTGAAGTATCAATATACCAATCATATTCTGGTTGTATTTCTACAAGAATTAAATCAATTTTTTTAATATCTTGAGCTAATTTACTTTCAACAGAACTTGAATATCTTCCACCTAAGCTAATTCGCCAAAAAAAATCTTCCAAATACTTTTGTTTCTTATCTAATGGTTTGTCTTTGTGGTGATAAAAGAAATAAGCAAAAGGGGCAAGTAATGCATTGTAGGGTAATAACTTTGAAACAGGGATTCGATAATAACCTTTTAAATAGTCAACGGCAGCTTCAATTGCCTTAACTACATTGTCCCAAATATTAATGAACTGAGTTTTTTCCAAACGAAGAATATTTTTCCGATTACATTCTTTGGTAATAATTAATGAAACTATTTGCAAAACTGTAGCATCAGAAATGGTGTCATATTCAACATTTTTTAACGTGCTGACTAAATTTTGAAATTTTTCGGAAAGGTCAAACTCTTTTTCTGAGTCAAAAGTTTTTGCAACCATAATTTCAAAAAGTGATAATGGTTTACCACCAACATTAATTCGAGTAAAAATCTCAGTTGCTACATCAATAGAAGCTTCTTTTACTTCTATAAGTGAAAAATTATAACTTTGAATAATTTGTTTATATTCATCAAGTAGTAAATGAAATTTAGAATCATATGTAACTAGAGTAGATAGACCTGAATTGATTAAATCAGTAAGGCTGATATAGGTTTTATCTTCAAAATTAGATACATCTGTGACGACAATTTGTTCTTCAGGGTTTGCTGTTAAATTAATAAAAATTTTACTAAAATCATCATTTTTTGAACCACGGACTATTGTTAAACCTTTTAGCGCGCAGAATAAACTAGTTAGTCTTTGCTGCCCATCCAGAACATATTCTGCAAAATCACCTTCTGGTACAGGAGGAAGAGCTACGTTACCTAAATTTTTAACTACTCTTAAACTTTCTTTAGTCTTCCATGTAATGAAAGTACCAATAGGATAACCTTTTAGAATACTATCAATTAAATTAGCTGCTCTTTCTATATTCCATACGTAGTCACGTTGAAATTGGGGGATTTTAATTAACCCTTTTTCAATATCAGCAAGTAATGTTTTATAAGGTAAGTTTTTAGGTTCAGGTAAATTCATAAGATCAAATTTTAAAAATAAAAAACGTTAAATGAATCACCGTTTTATCATGTGCTTAGTTCAAAGAGAACACTATTTTTATCATTTTTAATCCTCCCTAACCCTCCTTTTAAAAAGGAGGGAATTCCTCTCTTTATCAAAGAGGGGTTAGGGGAGATTTACACATTCTTATTTCAACATCGTCTTTAAGAACTTCGCGGTATGTGAAACTTCACTTTTTGCAACGTCTTCAGGTGTACCTTCGGCAATAATCATACCGCCACCTGCACCACCTTCAGGCCCTAAATCAATCACCCAATCGGCAGTTTTAATCACGTCCAGATTATGCTCAATCACCACAATGGTATTCCCCTTATTACGCAGCTCATGCAAAATATCCAGTAGCTTTGCAATGTCATGGAAATGTAAACCCGTGGTCGGTTCATCTAAGATATAAATGGTTTTACCCGTATCGCGCTTCGCCAGTTCACGTGCCAATTTCACCCGTTGCGCTTCACCACCTGAAAGTGTGGTCGCAGATTGACCTAAACGGATATAACCCAAGCCAACTTGATGTAGCGTTTCTAAACGACGGTGAATCACAGGAATAGCATCAAAGAAATGCATGGCATCTTCAACAGTCATGCCCAAAACATCAGAAATATTTTTACCTTTATAGCCGACTTCCAAAGTTTCACGGTTATAACGGTCGCCATGACAGTTATCGCAAGGCACATACATATCGGGTAAGAAATGCATCGCCACTTTAATCATACCGTCGCCTTCACAGGCTTCACAACGACCACCTTTCACGTTAAACGAGAAACGACCCGCAGCATAACCACGGGCTTTGGCTTCAGGCGTTTGCGCAAACAGTTCACGAATAGGCGTAAATAAACCAGTATAGGTTGCAGGATTTGAACGCGGGGTACGCCCAATCGGACTTTGGTCAATATCGACGACTTTATCTAAAAATTGTAGGCCATCAATCGAATCAAATTTTTCAGCTGTGAGCGTGGTTGCACCATTCAGTTGAGTCGCGGCAAGTGGTAACAATGTACGGTTAATCAGGGTTGATTTACCCGAACCAGAAACGCCTGTGACACAGGTCATAATGCCTAAAGGAATGGTCAAATCGACCTGTTGTAGGTTGTGACCACATGCGCCCATCAGTTTAATTTGTTCTTCAGGTTTCGGTGGTTGAGTACGAACTTTTGGCACTGCAATTTTTAACTTACCTGACAGATATTGTCCTGTCAGTGAATTAGGGTTGGCCAAAATTTCTTCATAAGTACCTTCGGCAATAATATGCCCACCATGAACACCTGCACCTGGGCCAATATCAATAATATGATCGGCTGCACGAATGGCATCTTCATCATGCTCAACCACCAATACGGTGTTGCCTAAGTCACGTAAGCGAACCAAGGTTTCAAGTAAACGGTCGTTATCGCGTTGATGCAAACCAATCGATGGCTCATCCAGCACGTACATCACGCCCATGAGACCCGCACCAATTTGTGAAGCCAAACGAATGCGCTGTGCTTCACCACCCGATAAGGTTTCAGCAGAACGTGACAGGCTTAAATAGTTCAAACCAACAGACACCAGAAAGTGTAATCGCTCACGAATTTCTTTAAAAATCTTGTCGCCAATTTCGCCTTTAGCCCCTTCAAGATGTACCGTTTGATAATACTGTGCAGCATCACCAATCGACATTTTTGTAATTTGGGCAATGGTTTTGTCTAAGATTTTAACATTACGTGATATTTCATTCAGACGTGAACCATCACAGGCATCACAGGCTGCATTTGATAAGTATTGTGCTAAATCTTCACGTACATAGTTCGACTCTGTTTCACGGTAACGACGCTCGAGGTGCGGCAAAATCCCTTCAAAGGGTTGTACACGTTTATGCGAACGACCACGTTCATCGATATAACTGAGGTCGACTTTGTCTTTGCCCGTACCGTAAAGAAATTTCTTTTTGGTTTCGGCATCCAGTTCATTCCAAGGCGTATCTAATG
This sequence comes from Acinetobacter sp. ANC 4973, assembly GCF_002135275.1. NCBI lineage: Bacteria > Pseudomonadati > Pseudomonadota > Gammaproteobacteria > Moraxellales > Moraxellaceae > Acinetobacter > Acinetobacter sp. ANC 4973. Next base: position 20,233 of record NZ_NEGM01000003.1, on the reverse strand, counting down.
AAAAACCAAAATGTGCTGCGACTTTTTCGATCATGCTGTAGTAATACGGACGTTGTCTGTCCCAGCCACGAATCGCACCTTGGCTAATCGAAACCTCATTGTTTGGAATCAGTTTGTCGGCACTAAAATGGCTACGTGTACCTAGTCCATCACAGACAGGACAGGCACCAAATGGATTGTTGAACGAAAATAGACGCGGTTCGAGTTCTCCCACTGCACGTTCACATTCTGGGCAAGAGTGCTTTGCAGAAAACACGCGATCTGCATGTTCGGCATTCATCCATGACAAAATGGCAATATCGCCACCCAAGCGCAGTGCTGTTTCAAAAGACTCTGCAATACGGTTGCCGAGGTCATCACGGACTTTAAAGCGATCGACCACCACTTCAATAGTATGTTTTTTCTTTTTATCCAGTTCGGGTGGTGGATCAATATCCATCACTTCACCATCGACACGGGCACGGACAAAACCTTGACTTTGCAGTTGCTCAAATAGGTTGCTGTATTCACCCTTACGATCACGTACTACAGGGGCAAGCAACATTAGTGCTGTGCCTTCTTCTAGGTTTTTGACCGCATCGACCATTTCTGAAATGGTCTGGGCAACCATGGGTAAATCATGTTCAGGGCAGTACGGTGTACCAACACGGGCATAGAGCAGACGTAAATAGTCGTAAATTTCGGTGATGGTTCCCACGGTTGAACGTGGGTTGTGGCTGGTTGATTTTTGCTCAATGGCAATCGCGGGACTTAAGCCCTCAATCGAATCAACTTCGGGTTTTTCCATTTGAGACAGGAATTGGCGTGCATAGGCAGACAGTGATTCGACATAACGACGCTGACCTTCGGCATATAAAGTATCAAAGGCAAGGGAGGATTTGCCTGAGCCTGAGAGTCCCGTAATCACCACGAATTTGTCGCGTGGAATATCGAGTGACACATTTTTTAAGTTATGGGTACGTGCGCCTCGAATACGGATGTGACTTTGGCTCATAAAACATCTCGGGAATGGATAAATTGAAAGTTATATATGATAGCGCATGAAAAATGTTCAAGCTGTATTAAAAAGAATTTAAACGTCATTTTGTGTCGGATCAGTTCAGGATTTAAAATAAACGCGTGGTAATGGTGTTTTTTTATACCTGTAAGTCAGAAATTTAAAGGGTGAAATTTAGTGTTTCGATAGATTCATCGTTAGAATGCAACATATTGTCTGAAGAATAAAAAGGAAATTTTATGATCATTGCTCAGGTTTTGATTGCTGTTATTGCAATTTTACATGTTTATTTTTTAATTTTAGAAATGTTTTTGTGGGATAAACCTTTAGGCATGAAAGCCTTTGGTAACAATGCTGAAAAGGCAAAACTCACCAAAGTTTTAGCGCAAAATCAGGGTTTATATAATGGCTTCTTAGCGGCGGGACTGATTTGGTCACTCTTTGCATCTGCACCCTTCGCCATTCAACTTGCCAACTTCTTTTTAGGCTGTGTTTTGGTGGCTGGTGTTTATGGTGCAATGACGGCAAGTAAAAAGATTCTTTATATTCAGGCGATGCCAGCATTGCTTGCTCTGATTGCGCTAAATGTGTTCTAGGGAGTGCGATTGGCATAAACTCAGTGGCTTAAAGTTTTTGCTGTTGGGTCTGTGAATATGTTGTCTTTATTTTTGAAATGTATGTTAGGTGCCGCTGCGGTACTGGTGATTTCGATATTTTCTAAAAGCAAGGCATTTTATATTGCAGGTCTGGTTCCACTTTTTCCAACTTTTGCCTTGATTGCGCATGTGATTGTGTCACAGCAGCAGGGGGCAGAAGCTTTACGCAAAACCGCATTATTCGGTTTGTGGTCGTTGATTCCCTATGCCATTTATTTGTTGATGGTGTATCTGCTGGCCACAAAAATGTCGATGTGGTCATGTCTAGGTATCGCTACCGTGTGTTGGATTGTGGCTGCGGCAGGATTGATTTATGGATGGCAGACATTTCAGCAGTAAAAGAAAATCCTCCCTCGAATTCTGCGCTATATATGGTGTAAGAGGGAGGCTTGCTTATCAAAGTATTTAGATTTGAGACGGAGTCGAATTAAGCATCCAAACCTAACCACTGTCTTTGATCATAAGCACTATCCCAGAATAACCATTCTAGTTTGGCAGCATTGGTATAAGCGTGATGCATTTTTTCAAGGGTATCCGCATCGCAACGTGCCGCGACTTGATCAATGGTGTTAATCACATTGCGTACCGCTTGATGGAAGTCTTCGCCTGAATAGGTGTCGATCCATGCTTGATAAGGGTTATTCGCAATTGAATGGTTCACAATATCTTTACCGACTTCGGCATAAATCCAAAAACATGGCAGTAACGAAGCCAACACCACAGGATAGCTTTCAGACCATGCTGTTGCGGTTAAGAATGAGGTGTAATGATGGCAGGCTAAAGTGAGCGGCGTGGTTTCAAATTGATCTTTAGAAATATCAAATTCACGCATAAAGCTATCATGTAGACTGCGTTCCACCACAATGGCAATTTTTGCTGCTTCAGAAAATTGCATCACATCATCGGCTGTGAAAGCTTTTGCCGCACAAACCGCCAGCGCACGACCATAAGCCAGTAAATAATGCGCATCTTGAATCACATAATGGCTAAACACCTCTTGGCTTAATGTGCCTTGAGCAAGTTCTTGGTTAAATGGCAGCGCTAAAGTTTTTTGATATAACGCTAAATTGCGTTGCCATAGATCTTGAGAAAAGCTCATGTCGTCATCCTAATGAAAAGAAGAATTTACAGATGACGGGGACTATAGCAAGAGTTATTACGTCAGGATACGACATAAAATAAATAGTGTATTTACAGTTCAAAAAAATCATCCGAAGAACTTTGGATTAATCTGCAAAAGTCGTCATAATTGTGCGCATAAAATCTTAAGCACTCTGGTTAAGTTTTACCGAATTCAATTGATATCAATATTTCTCTATAGGTCGATCTATCATGATGAAACATTTTGGTTTCTCAATCATTTTTACGATCGTGTGTCTGGCGATTTCTGCATATTGGGGTTATACCCATGGCCCAGAAGCAGGTTTAAAGACCATGTTCACGGCATTGACCATTACTGCCATTTTAGCAGTGATGGAAGTGTCGCTTTCTTTCGATAATGCCGTGGTGAATGCCTCGGTACTACGCGGTTGGGATCATTTTTGGAAAATGATCTTTTTAACCGTTGGTATTGTGATTGCCGTATTTGGTATGCGTTTAGTTTTCCCGATAGTCATTGTTGCCGTGACTGCGGACATGGGCATGCTGGACGTGGTGAAAATGGCGATCAATGAGCCTCTGCTTTATTCAGAGAAATTGATGGCACATCATGCTGAAATTGCAGCATTTGGTGGCTCATTTTTATTGCTAGTTTTTCTGAATTTCTTCTTTGATAGTGAAAAAGATACGCACTGGTTTAGATGGCTTGAAGCACGTTTATCGAATCTAGCTAATGTTCCTGCAATGTCAGTCTTCCTTGCATTAATTGGCTTATTGATCATGGCTGCAAATGTAGATGAAGCGACGCGTTTAGTGGTGACCATGGCGGGTATTTGGGGCATTGTGGTTTACATTGGCGTGCAAGTGCTGAGTCATTTGTTAGGCGGTGAACCTGAAATTGATGAAGAGGGCAATGCGGTCAGTCATGATGCCAGTGGTGCATCAACAGGTGTGATTAAAGCGGGCATAGGTGGTTTTATTTACCTTGAAGTCTTAGATGCCTCCTTTAGTTTTGATGGTGTAATTGGTGCTTTTGCCATTACCTCAGATGTGGTGATTATCATGCTGGGTCTGGCAATTGGCGCGATGTTCGTGCGTTCAATGACCATTTACTTGGTTGAAAAAGGCACCTTAGATGCCTATGTGTTCCTTGAACATGGTGCGCATTATGCGATTGGTGCTTTGGCATTTATTATGCTGGCCAGTGGTACAGGCGTACATATTCCTGAAGTGGTCACAGGTTTAATTGGTGTGGCATTTATTGTTTGGGCAATTTTTGCCTCGATTCAATATCGTAAGCGTCAAGAACGTATCGGTTAATCGTTGTTTAAGAAAAACGGTTACAATAAGGGTGCATGAAAATGCGCCCTTTTTTATGGTGGCTCATCTTGGAATAAATCAGCATCTGTAATATGAATGTTGTAGGATAGTCAATCGAAATTAAACTCATAAAACCAAGCTTATTGATATGATGAATGCTTTAGAACGCCGTTCAACCTTTGCCTTAAGCAGTATTTTTGCACTGCGTATGCTGGGCTTGTTCATGATTATTCCTGTGTTTTCCGTGGCAGGGCAGTCATATCAAGGTGCAACACCTGCGCTGATTGGCTTAGCTGTCGGTGTGTATGGTTTAACCCAAGCCATTTTACAAATTCCATTTAGCTTACTGGCAGATCGTTTTAGCCGTAAGCCTTTGGTGATTTTAGGCTTATTGTTGTTTGCGCTTGGCGGTGCAGTTGCTGCGATGTCTGAGAGCATTTATGGCGTGATTATTGGTCGTGCGATTGCCGGCGGTGGAGCCGTTTCTGCGGTGGTGATGGCATTGCTTGCTGATGTCACGCGTGAGGAACAACGCAGTAAAGCCATGGCCGTTATGGGCATGAGTATTGGGGTGTCCTTTATGGTGGCCTTCAGTCTTGGGCCTTGGTTAACCAGTTTGGTCGGTATTTCTGGACTGTTTTGGGTGACCACGATTATGGGGGTTGCTGCAATTTCAATGTTGCTGTTGGTGCCTAAAGTGACGCGTCATCATCGAAATTATCAGCAAGGCTATGTGACACAATTAAAACAAGTCTTGAAAATGGGTGATTTAAACCGTCTGCATGTTTCAGTCTTTGCACTGCATTTATTGCTGACCGCGATGTTTATTTACATGCCATCACAACTGATCGAATTTGCTGATATTCCACTTTCGCGTCATGGATTGGTGTATTTACCTTTACTGGTGATTAGCCTATTTTTTGCTTTTCCCAGTATTATTTTGGCGGAAAAATATCGCAAAATGCGCGGTATTTTCTTAACCGCGATTGGTGGGATTGTTTTAGGTTTATTGGTGCTGATTTTTGGCTTTGAGTCGAAATATATCTTACTGTTAGGCCTCGCTTTATTCTTTATTGCCTTTAACGTCATGGAAGCATTATTGCCTTCTTGGCTGTCCAAATCTGCGCCCATTCAATCCAAAGCAACCGCTATGGGTGTGAATGCCAGTAGCCAGTTTTTAGGTGCATTTTTTGGCGGTATGATTGGTGGGCAACTGCTTATTTTGAACAATACCTCAATGGGTTGGGGAATTTTGACCGCGATAGCTGTGGTTTGGTTATTGATTAGTTTTGGATTGGTTCAGCCACGTTATCTGTCATCGTTAGTGATTCGTTTGCCTGAAAGCAAACAAACGGATGAATGGACTTCTCAACTTTTGGCAATTCGTGGTATTGAAGAAGTCGTGGTGATGCCCGACCAACAGGTTGCGTATATTAAAGTCGATAAACAGCAAATAGATGATGCTGCACGACAAGATTTAACGCACTTGTTAGGTAAAGAGGTAGCCATTTAAGCATAACTCTTATAAAGTAAAACATAGTAATAAATAGGAAGAATACGTCTGATGCGTGGTGTTAATAAAGTTATTTTAGTTGGAACTTTAGGTAAAGATCCTGAAACCAAAACTTTTCCAAATGGTGGTTCTCTGACTCAGTTCTCAATTGCAACGAGCGATTCGTGGACGGATAAAAATACCGGTGAGCGTAAAGAACAGACAGAATGGCATCGTATTGTGTTACATAACCGCTTAGGTGAAATTGCGCAGCAGTACCTACGCAAAGGCTCTAAAGTTTATATTGAAGGTTCATTGCGTACGCGTCAGTGGACAGACCAAAGTGGTCAAGAACGCTACACCACAGAAATTCGTGGCGAGCAAATGCAAATGTTAGACAGTGGTAATCGTCAGCAAGGTGAACAAAGCTCTGGTGGTGATAACGCGGGCTACAATCAACCGCGTTTCAACAATAACCAAGGTGGCGCTAACTCGGGTTATAACAACAATAATAATAATAACCAAGGCGGTTATGGCAATAATCAAGGTGGTTTTAATAACAACCAGCAAAGTGGTTATGCCAACAATAACCCAGCGGGTTTCCAGCCTAAAGCACCTCAAGCAACGCCTTCAGCGCCTGCACCTGCTGATTTAGATGATGATCTTCCGTTTTAGACTATACAATAATTGATTGTTGTATTTAGTATTAAAAAAGAACTTGATTTATATCGAGTCCTTTTTTTTGTAAGAAAAAACATTGTATTTAATTCTATGTAATATGTTGATTTTACTTATTATAATTTATTTTATTGGTTGCTATTATATAGTTAACAGTTTTAGATCATAGATCTAAAACTGTCATGTATCATCCAAACCCTTTGTGAAAACAAAGGGTTTTTTATGATGTGTAGATACTGTTATAAGCGATGAAGAGATTGAATTAGAAAACTCGGGAGCTGTGCATATAGTCTTGAGTTACCTGATTTAAACGCTCCAAAATGAGTGCTTTGTCTTGCGTTGCAAGGGCTAAATTCAATTGTTGCATATAGGTCAATAACTGGGTTTTGGCAGCATTGGAAAAATCAGCTGTCACCGCTTGATCTTCATACAGCAGCACATAATTTTTGGCAAAACCATAAATCAGAAACAGGGCGGTTTGTTCTAGCTCAAGGTCAGCAGTTTTGATTTGCTGTTCGCAATGATTTTTGAGTTGTTTAAAGCTGTCAGTACCAGAAGGGAGGGCTTGGAATTGCTCAAGAAGAGATTGAAATACCATTTTGATTATCCGCTCAAAAACAAAATCTACAGAACAAAAGAGCGATGGTCAACTTAAATTTGAATTGAGTTTTGCGATGATAAAAAGCATCGTGATGGAAATATTAAATCTATTTTTTCGATTGTTTTTATAAAAAAGTACGGTTTTACCAATTTAAAAAGATTTCGTATTCTAGCTTCACAACCTAAGCAATCCTATAAACAAGCTAGAGGAATATCTCATGAGTTTAATTAATACTGAAATCAAACCATTCAATGCAACAGCGTATAAAAATGGTGAATTCGTTGAAATCTCTGAAAAAGAAATGCAAGGCAAATGGTCAGTGCTGTTTTTCTATCCTGCCGACTTCACTTTTGTTTGTCCAACAGAACTTGGTGATTTGGCGGATAACTATGCTGAGTTTCAAAAAATGGGCGTAGAGATTTATTCAGTATCGACTGATACTCACTTTACCCATAAAGCTTGGCATGACAGTTCGGATGAAATTAAAAAAATCCAATATCCAATGATCGGTGATCCAACGTGGACTTTGGCAAAAAACTTTGAAGTTTTAATTGAGTCTGAAGGTTTAGCAGACCGTGGTACTTTTGTGATTGACCCTGAAGGTAAAATTCAGATTGTTGAAATTAATGCGGGGGGTATTGGTCGTGATGCTCAAGAGTTACTTCGTAAAGTGAAAGCAGCACAATATGTTCATGCACACCCTGGTGAAGTTTGCCCAGCAAAATGGAAAGAGGGTGATGCAACGCTTGCGCCTTCCATTGACTTGATTGGTAAAATTTAAGCTCAAGTTAAAATAATTTCCTAAAAAATCCAGAACGTTGTTTCTGGATTTTTTATGTGGTTCATTGATTCATTTAAAGTGCATAACCTAAATGATCTTTGGCTAAATCTCTTAAACCTTCGACTAAATAATCAATCAGTTTTTCCATCACCAAACGCTGTCCTTTACGAGAAGCATAGACCAATTGCACCGTGCCTAAATTTGAGCACCACTCAGGTAGGATATGAATCAATTTGCCTTGCTTGATGTCTTGTTCAACGGCCAAATAAGGTAAATCGGCAATCCCAAATCCATCGTATACCGCATAATACACGCCAGCAAGATCATTGCTTTTAATCCGTGGCTGGAGTGGAATATCAATTACTTCACCATGCTCACGATTGTTTAAATGCCAGTAATATTGTGATTTTTGCATACCAAGAACCACACTTGGAAATTCGTGTAATTCCGTGAAATGCTGAATTTGCCGTCCTTTAAGTAATTCAGGGCTTGCCACCAAGCAATGAGTAGTTTTAATGACATCACGCACAATCAAGCTTGAATCTTCATTGGCTTGAAAATTGGTACGAATGGCTAAGTCGATATCATCATGCATTAAGTCAACACGGCGGCTGGTCAGTTCGAGTTCAATTTGTACTTTGGGATAATCTTTTAGAAACTGATTAAGCAATGTACGAATTTGAAAATGCATCATGACCGAAGGGCAGCTTATTTTGATTAAGCCCTGAGGCTCACTTTTTTGTTTTAGTAATACATTATTGGCACATTCAATCTGAGCAATAACTTTGCAACATTCTTCATAAAATTCTTGCCCTAAAGGGGTGACTTTAAAATGGCGTGTTGAACGCTGAATGAGACTGACATTAAATTGACTTTCTAAGTCTAAAATTCGTCTGCTCAATTTTGATTTGGTGATATTACTCGCCTCACTTGCGGCACTAAATCCAGCGTATTTCACCACCAGAAAAAAGTAATAATAATCATCAAATGAATGCATACATCACGCTCAAAACTGGGCAAGGAAGCCATCATTCTAGCTGAAAAAAGGAGCATGATTGAGGGGGCAGAAGAACAAAATCAAAAAGCGATCCGAAGATCGCTTTTGTAAAACAAACCACACTTATTTTTGCGATGAATGTTGGTTGTAGCTGTTGATGAGATTACGATAATCCGGAATGTGATTGGAGAATAAAGCACCCAAACCTTCAATATCATTACGCCAGTCACGGTGTAACTCACATGCCATCCCAAACCAAGTCATTAATTGTGCGCCTGCATTTGACATGCGATCCCATGCAGAATCACGAGTTAAATGGTTAAACGTGCCTGAAGCATCGGTAATCACAAATACCTCAAAGTCTTCTTCCAGAGCTGAAAGTGCAGGGAATGCGACACAGACTTCAGTCACCACACCAGCAATAATCAGTTGTTTCTTGCCTGTTGCTTTGACGGCTTTTACAAAGTCCTCGTTGTCCCACGCATTAATTTGACCAGGACGAGCAATATAAGGTGCATCTGGAAACATTTCTTTGAGTTCTGGAACTAAAGGGCCATTTGGACCTTGTTCAAAACTGGTGGTTAAAATCGTTGGCAGGTTGAAATATTGCGCCGCAGCAGCAAGGGCTAAAACATTATTTTTAAATTTGTCAGGGTCGATATCACGAACCAATGAAAGTAATCCAGTTTGGTGGTCGACTAACAAAACAGCTGCATTATCTTTGTCTAAACGAACGTATGGTTTGCCCATTTTTTGTGCCTCGTGAATAGTGTTATAGAGAAGTCGAACTTCTGCTTGAGATGTTCTGGGGTGAATTTATATTAATGAGATAATGAGGGTGGATAAAGCCAGTGATTTGAGATTCATTTTATTGTTTATGGGATAATTGGTTGGATTGAATTTAAAAATAAGCATAATTAAGAGTTTGAGTCCTTATTTTGTCCTAAAAATGAGATGGTGTGTACTGGTGTTTAGCTATATTGACGCATTTAAAAAGACTAATATGTACTCATATTGTTTCCTAGAGATAGGAGTTTGAGATGAAAAAAATTATTGGCGTTTATCGTAATCAGAATATGCACTGGGTCGGAGATGGTTTCCCTGTTAAAAACCTATTTTCTTATGATCGTTTAGGTCAAGCGATTAGCCCATTCTTATTATTGGATTATGCTGCACCGTATCATTTTAATCCAACCACCGCACAACATGGTGTAGGTTCACATCCACATCGTGGTTTTGAAACGGTCACTATTGCCTATCAAGGTGAAGTGTCACACAAAGACTCCAGTGGTGGAGGCGGTCAGATTAAAACGGGCGATGTACAGTGGATGACCGCGGGTGCAGGTTTAATGCATGAAGAGTTTCATTCTGAGCAATTCGCTAAAAGCGGTGGATTGTTTGAAATGGTACAGCTTTGGGTCAATTTACCTGCAGCAGATAAAATGACCGCACCTAAATATCAAGCCATTGAAGCACAAGATATTCCTGTGATTGAACTTGAAAATGGTGCAGGGCATATCCGAGTCATTGCGGGTTGCTATAAAGCAGATCAGGGAGAATATCGTGGTCCTGCTGCAACTTTTTCACCGGTAAATGTGTGGGATGGTGAGTTAAAAGCACAACATACCCATCATATTCATGTACCCGTTGATCACAATACTTTGCTTGTTGTGCTGTCAGGTGAAATGTTATTGAACGGAATGCAAAAGGTTGAAGACAGTTCTATTGTGCTGTTTGCTCAAGATGGTGAAGCCAATATTCAACTTGAGGCTTTGCAAGATAGCAAATTTTTGCTGCTGACAGGTCAACCTTTAAATGAGCCTATTCAGGGCTATGGTCCTTTTGTCATGAATACTAAAGATGAAATCATGCAAGCATTTAATGATTTGAATAGTGGCAAGTTTGGTGAAATAGCGGTTGCAGGCTAATCCTGACTTTAAAGCCGTTGGTGCAAAAATAAAGAAGCCCCTAAATTTTTAGGGGCTTTTTGCGAAATGAGTTTTGTTGTTTTTACTTTATTTGCATCATTATTTGCTATGAAAATGATGCTGTCATGATCAAGTGACCAGACGGACTATAATAATCGCATTTTAAGGGTGTGTAAAACGATTGTTATAAAATTGGTTAATATATAGTAATGGTTTTAAAGGTTTTTTATTAATTTATTCATATAAATTAAATAGTTTTATTATTTTTAATGTGTATTTTTTTGTGCTGATAAGGAGGAATATCTGGCTGATATTCATCATGATGACTTTTGTTAAAAAGATAGATTCTGGAATATTTTAATACCGCCTTTTAATCCTGCTTGGTTCATAATTTCAGTAATCTTATATAACTGACGGATAATAATTTTGGATATAGCCGTTATTGGTAGTGGCATGGCTGGGCTAGCTACCGCAAGAATTCTTAAAGATGCAGGGCATAGCATTACGATTTTTGAAGCATTGCCTGGACGTGGTATGGATAGCCATAGTACTGAATTTGAAGGTGGCTTAATTGATGCACCATTGCGCGTCATGAACCCGCATTTGTGGAAAAACACCTTAAGTTTGGCGACTTATTTAGGGATTGAAACTTTTCCCGTTCGTACTTATATGGCATGTAGTTGGCTCTTTGAAGATCGTATTGAAACATGGTTAACCACCTCTCGTAGTCGTATTGGTAATTTTCCGATTATTAATAATCGGAAAGGCATTCAACAGTACGGATGGCGCTTAGTCAAAGGGATGTTGCAACTTAAAACGGCCATCGCTAAATTTTTCAAATCAAAAGACCAAGAAATCACGCTGGCTGAATTTATCAATAACAATGATATAGAAGAGGTATTTTTACATGGTGTGGTCATGCCCGTGCTGTATACCATTTGCACCTGTAGTTCTAAAACCATTGGCGAATGGCCAGCAAAACCATTATTGATTTTCTTACGTCAATTGACCGATGGTGATGCTTTATTGCGCATGCAAGGTGGCACTCCTGCATTGGTGGACAAATTGATTGCAGGGATTCAAATTCATAATGGTTCTGCAATTACCCAAGTCAAAGAACAAGATAGTCGCGTACTGGTTGAAAATGCTTTGGGTGAACAATACATTTTTGATCGGGTTATTGTGGCAACACCGACCAATAAAATTGAAGATTTCTTAAATACTGAACAATTTGCTGATGATATTGCACTGTTAAAGAAATTTAAATTTGAACAAGGTAAATTGGTGATTCATACCGACCAAACAGTGATGCCGCCAAAACGTAAAGATTGGGCAGTACTCAGTTATATGATGGATCGTAAATTTACTCGTCAACAATTTACGGTGTGGTTGAATGCAGTCGAACCAAGTTTAGTTGGTAAAACAGCAGTGTTCCAAACATGGCAACCTGTGATTGATATTGATCCTAAAAAAATCATTTCCACCGTGACTTTAACCCGTGCTGTGGTCGACTCACAAACAGTGGCTTTAAATAAAGAGTTGCAGATTCGTCATAAAGATGCAAACCGTAAAGTATTTTATTGTGGTTCATGGTCTTGTGATGGTTTACCTATTTTAGAGTCAGCCGTGACATCCGCCATGCATATTGCAGAAATTTTTAATGCACCCTTGCCGTTTGTTGGATTAAAACCTAAAGTTGAGGTTTCCCCGCAACTTGGCTACTACTACTAAAATACATGAAATGGCTTCAAGCGATTCGTCAGCATTTTATCCAACATAAGTATGTGATTAATGCAAAACAGTTAGGAGATGATGCAGCGCTTGCTTGGAGCAATTTGGGCTATTGGGATGATGCAACATCGTCCTATCCACAAGCTTGCCGCCAATTGGCCGATCAATTGGCGCAAGCTGTGCATTTAAGCTCAGCCGATAAACTTCTGGATTTAGGCTGTGGGCAGGGCGCAAGTTTAGCTTTTTGGCAACAGCAATATCAGTTGCAATATATTGAAGCGGTTGAATTGCAATCCCATTGTGTGATGCACATTCAAAAGCATCTTCCGCAACTTACGGCAATTCACCAACAGTCTTTTTTAAATTTAAAACAAATTCCATTCAAAGCTACTTTTGACGTGGTGCTCTGTATCGATGCCGCGTATCACTCAAATTTAAATTCATTTTTAGCATCGGTATGCACAGTTTTAAATGCAAAAGGCAGACTGGGTTTTCATTATTTAATGTTGTCTGAACAATGGTCGGCTTTAACCGCCTTACAAAAGCAAAAATATACCTGGTTGTTAAAATCGGCCGATGTGAATGTCGATTATTTAATGAATGAATCGATGCTGATGCAGACTTTACAATATTATGATTTTAGCGAGATTGAAGTTGTTGATTTATCTCAAGCAGTTTTGTCTGGATTTTCGCATTATATTCAGCAATTGCCAGCAGCTCATTTTGGTTTGGATGCTGTTAAAATTCAACTGACCGCAAAGTTATGCCATAAATTGTATGCTGATGGTTTAGTGCAATATGTACAAATTAGTGCAAAAAAGAACGCGCCATAATAATGATGTGATTTAGATTCTTAAGATGCTATTTAAATTTTTAAAATAAACGTGCAAAAACAACAAAGCCCCACTAAAAGTGAGGCTAGGTATAACATGGTGCCGGCACACGGATTCGAACTGTGGACCTACTGATTACAAGTCAGTTGCTCTACCAACTGAGCTATGCCGGCGTTGTTGTGTGAATAATAGCGAATTTGGTTAAAAATGCAAGCCAAAAAGTGAACGATTGAATTGCTCATCTATTTTTAAGCATTAAAAAATAAATTTAAATCAGAAATCTTTGAATTTTATCAGAGAGATTTACGCCTTAAAATTTGATCGAGGTCTTGCGCACATTCTTCTAGTGTTAAAGCCATATCAATTTGCATTTGTGGTTTTAGTTCGTTGGCCAGTTTTCTCCATTGATCAATCAGTCGAATGGCTTTCTGAATTTTATGTTTGTTAATATCTTTTGCAATGGTCGGGGTGTAACCACCACGTTTAGCATTCTTGATTTGTTTGACATAATTATTGCTGGTATTCATATTTACTCCCGAATAGCAGTTTTCTATGTATTCAATGTGCTTCGATGATTCGACTTAAACTACTGTCCTATGATTGTTAGCATGGAAATATTGCAGCTTTATGATATTTTTCTGAGTTTTATTGTCTCTTGTCATGATTGAGTCAATGCTTGAATTCATTTAAAAAGATATGGACTGTTTTTTTAATTTTCGATCAGTATGTTTAAGATGATGAATGAAGAAAGTATCCGTAAATACTTTCTTCAGTTCCGTTAAATTTTAATATTCCCAAAACATGCGCTGAATTTCTTTTGCATCTTTGGTTTTGGTGAGGGCAAGTGCAGCCAGTAATTTTGCTTTTTGTGGATTTAAATCATGTGCAACGACCCAATTGTATTGATCATCTGGCTGTTCTGCATTTCTTAATACAAAACCTTGTGGCACACGAGATGAACGAATAATTTGCACACCTTGTTTTTGTAGCTCATTTAAAGTGGGCACAATATTTTTTGCAACGGATCCATTGCCCGTACCTGCATGAATAATGGCTTTCGCTCCCGCTTTGGCATATGCCGTATAGGCATCGGGAATCATATTGCCAGAACCATATACTATTTGAACCAAAGGCAAAGCATCGCCTTGAATATTTTCAATATTAAATTCAGAGGTGTTATTAAAGCGTTTCGCAACATTTCTAAACCAATAAGCTTTACCCTCAACCAGTGTGCCCAAGGCACCCCACTGACTCGCAAAGCCATTGGTGTGAATATTAATGGCTTTGGTGACATCTCGTGCTGCAAAAATATCATCATTCATGAGCACAAAAACACCTTTGCCTTTTGCATTGTCGTTGGCCGCAAGGGCAACAGCACTATACAAATTTAAAGGGCCATCCGCAGACAATGCTGAAGGTGGACGCATTGAACCCACGACCACAATGGGTTTGTCTGTATGAACGGTTAAGTTTAAAAAGTAAGCTGTTTCTTCTAAGGTATCCGTACCATGCGTGATCACAACGCCATGTACATCTGGCTTTTTCACCAATTCATTGACTTTTCGTGCAATGGTTAACAGCTCCTTGTCGGTCATACTTTCGGATGCAACTTGAAGTGCTTGTACACCCGTGACATTGGCAAGGTTCTGAATTTGAGGAACGGCCTTGAGCAAATCGTCAACAGGTACTTTGGCCGCAGTATACGTTGCACTGTTGGTAGAGCTGGCTCCTGCACCTGCAATTGTGCCACCTGTGGCAACCACCACGACATTATTTTTAGCAAAAACTGAAAAGGGTAAGAGTAAACCGAGGCTTAAAGTGAGTGCCGTAAGTGTCTTTTTCATCATTTTTCCTTATAAAAAGTTCGGTACAATCCAAGCATTTTTTGTACCACTTATAACCTAATCTAAAGAAATGAGTTTTACCTATACTAAATTTGAAATATGGATTTTGTAATCAGAAATATAAGACCAATTATTTTTAGATTTGCTGAATGAGTTGGGAGGCAAAGATAACGAATGAATTGTTTTGCTGATAAAACCGCCATGTTGAGGGGGTGGAGGCTAAATTTGCCAAAGATGTGACATAGATATTTTAAGAGAGCAGATTAATAGAAGGCTAAAGCATCGCTTAATTCTAATGGGTTCGCATGGGTTTTTCCCATATATACCTGATCGCAATAGATGGAATGTCATTGCCTAGGGCAACAAAAAAGGCTTAAACCCTGTAAATTCAAGCCTTTCGTTACTGCTTTGGAGTGCAGTTCTTTGCAATTTGGCGGTGAGAGAGGGATTCGAACCCTCGATACGCGCAAACGTATACACACTTTCCAGGCGTGCTCCTTAAGCCACTCGGACACCTCACCATTCGGCCGCGATAATAACCAAAAAAATGGAATCTGCCAAGTTGAAACAATTGATTTAGAGCAAAAAATTTTTCTCGGTGATATTATTCGGAAAAATTATGTCTACATTAGAAGACGCATATATGCAAAGTACCGCAAAAAAAGCGGCATTGCCTGCAATTACCTTAGCTGCATTAGGTGTTGTATTTGGAGACATTGGAACCAGTCCACTGTATGCCCTTAGGCAATGCTTCCTCACCGCACATCTGGCTATTACTGAAGCGACAGTTCTTGGAATTCTGTCGCTGATTTTTTGGTGCATGATGCTGACGATCAGTTTTAAATACGTCACCATCATCATGCGTGCAGACAATAATGGTGAAGGCGGGATTATGTCTTTGCTTGCACTGAATTTGCGAACCACTCGGATCGCCGAGAACAGGAAGATTTATCTGATTGCTTTAGGCTTTATTGGTGCATCGCTATTCTTTGGTGATGGCATTATCACGCCAGCAATTTCTATTCTCTCTGCAATTGAAGGCTTAAGTATTGCCACACCGATGTTTAACCAATGGCTCATGCCTTTGGCAATTGGTATTTTGGCAGGATTATTTTTAGTACAGCGGCATGGTACAGCCACCATGGGAAAATTTTTTGGCCCATTAACCATGACTTGGTTTCTTTCCATTGGTGCAGTGGGCGTGTGGAGTATTATTCAAACGCCATTTGTATTGACGATGGTTAGTCCTCATTGGGCCTTTAATTTTATTGTTCATCAACCCTACGTTGCTTTTCTGACGATGGGGGCTGTCATTTTAACCATGACGGGTGGTGAAGCTTTGTATGCCGATATGGGGCATTTTGGTCGTTTACCTATTCGCCTTGCTTGGTTCATTATTGTTTTACCGTGTCTACTGTTTAACTATGCAGGACAGGGGGCATTATTACTACGCAACCCAGAAGCGATTTCGAATCCATTTTATATGCTGGTTCCTGACTGGGGTTTATATCCAATGATTGGCTTGGCGACAGCTGCCGCAGTCATTGCCTCCCAAGCAGTGATTACGGGTGTGTTTTCAATGACCAATCAGGCCATTCAACTACGCTATTTACCCCGTTTAACCGTGCATCACACCTCGGATATTGAACAAGGTCAAATTTATTTGCCGTTCATCAATTGGGTGCTGTTTATTTCCGTGGTGATCCTGATTTTATTGTTTGAAAATAGTGCCAATTTAGCCAGTGCTTATGGGGTTGCCGTGACCATGACCATGCTGTGCGGGACGATTTTAATTTCGTTCCTCGCCTATGGTTTTTGGCGTTGGCCAGTGTGGAAAGTTCTGCTCTTTACGATCCCATTCTTGTTCATTGATTTGATCTTTGTTGCCTCAACATCGTTAAAAATTATTGCGGGTGGATGGGTGCCTATTTTAATTGGTGCAGCAGTCTATACCATTCTAATGACATGGAAAATGGGACGAGAAATTGTCTTTGCACGTCTAGAAAAAGATGCTTTACCGATTGATCTGTTTATCAAAAGTATTGGTATGAGTGCTGAAACACAATTTGTTCCTGGTGTAGCAGTATTTCTGACGGGGACACCCAATATTGTGCCGCATGCCATGTTGCATAATATTAAGCACAATAAAGTGCTGCATGAGCTGAATATGATGGTGACTGTAGTTACTCGCGATATTCCTTATGTTGCCGCAGAGGAGCGCATTCAAGTTGAAAAATTGGATGAGCATTTCTATCGGGTCTCGATGTATTATGGTTTTAAAGATCAACCCAATATTCCACAAGCGCTTCAGCAAGCTTATGAACAATTAGGGCTTGAATTTGACATGATGCAAATCAGCTTCTTTATTTCTCGTGATCGATTGATTCACACGGTTGGAGATGGAATGTCTCCATGGCGGGAAAAACTGTTTATTTCGATGCAACGAAATACCAGTCCAGTCAGTGATTTTTATCAAATTCCACCGAATCGCGTGGTCGAGCTGGGCAGTCAAATCGAAATTTAGCCATGAACTGAATAGTACATAAAAAAACCAAGGTCAATCCTTGGTTTTTTTATTGGAGGATAAAGCTCAACACAGGGTGATCAGTTCTCTGTTGTTTCTGCAATCGGTGCTTCTGGAGATGCATTGACTGGTGCATCGCTAAGATCTGCTTCTGGTGCAGCTTGTACGGCATCATTGGGTTGTGCGACTTCAGGTGCAGCAGCGATGGCTTCATGAGTCATCATTGTTTCAGCAGCATTTACAGGTGCAGCAGCGATGGCTTCATGAGTCATCATTGTTTCAGCAGCATTTACAGGTGCAGCAGCAACAGCTTCTTGGGTGACATCAACTTGCGGGCGATCTGCCGCATTGACTGGCGTGTCGGCAGAAGATGAAATCATCGGTGCTACAGCTTTTTGATTTAAGGCTGGTTCTGTTTGTTGTGCAGCTAATTCAGCATGGAGTTGCATTGCTTCGACCTTGTCAGCTGCAACTTGAGCCGTTTGCTCAATCGCAGGAGCGTTGGCTTGTTCTACAGCAGCAGGTGAACCCATTTGTGCTGGGGTATTTATGTCCGCAGTTTGTGCTGTGGTTGCATTTATAGTTGATGGGTTGTGTATTTCTGCTTCAGTGCCGACTTGAGTGGCTTGGCTCGCATCAACAAGACGGATTTGACCACTGGCGACTAAATCTTGAATTGAACCTGCTTGACCATTAACTGTGGTGCTCACTTTTACTTTAGATAAACTTTCTAAAGAATCAACCGGTTGAATGGCTGGTTCTGCAAATGCTGTTGCACTCATCAATCCTGTGATCAGACTTAAACCTAAAAGCTTGGCATGCATAAAATACTCCCTAGATATAATCATTTTGAAATCTTGCCTGTTTTACCTTGTCATAATCTTGATCGGTTTTTCAATCAAACATACCGAAAGCCATTAAGAGTCTTTATAAAAGCTGTAGAAAATTAGACATATTGTTACAACAATTGTGCTTTTGTTGGTCAAATATTGTTTAATTGTTAAACAAATAACTTCGGTTACATATACTTCAATTTACTTGCTTGTTAAGCTCGTGAAAAATGAGTGTTTATCTAAAAATGGCAATTAAGAAACGTAAAACGAGTAAATCTTGGGTTCAGCTTTTAAATCAGAATAGTTTAAAAATTATTTTAGGTTTAGTTGCAACCAGTAGTTTTGCAATTGCTTTTGGACAAGAAAAAATCCAACAGTTTGTTTCGCTGCCATCATCCTCAAATTCGGCCTGTTTAGATCAGTTTTATCGTGATATTCCACCTTATTTAGCCAAAGAAAGCCTCAATAAAAATACCTATCCCTTATGCTTTAATGGTTTCAACGTGATGTATTCGGGTGTTTCTAAAACGCCGTTATGGGTTGCTGAAGCATTAACGCCACAGCGCTTAAGTCAAAAAATTCCGCGTGAAGATAGTTTTCACGAAGAAACCAAAGTCAAAGCAGAGCACCGTGCCACCTTGTCGGACTATAAAGCCTCAGGTTATGACCGTGGGCATATGGCACCAAATGCCGATATGCCCACCAAAGCTGCGCAGAGTGACAGTTTTTCCTTGGCCAATATGGTGCCGCAAGCACCGAAAAATAATCAACAAATTTGGCGTGAATTAGAAGAAGCCACCCGTGCGATAGTCACCAAACATAAATATGATGTTTATGTGGTTACGGGGCCTGTTTTTGCAGCAAAAAAATTAAAAACCATAGGCAAGGGCGTTATTGTTCCAACCGCAGTTTTTAAAGCGGTTTATATTCCTAAAACGGGTGCGATTGGTGCCTACTATGCCCCTAACGATAATTCACTACAGGTTAAAATCGTCAGTGTTTGTTATTTGGAAGAACAATTGGGCATGAATTTGTTCCCACAACTGACCGAAGAACAAAAACGCAATACCTATCATTTGCCGCTCACTGCAACTGCGGTGAAAGCCAGCAAAGAAATTAGCTATTCACATTGGGATGCCGAAAGCCAATGTGCGGAAGATGTCAGCTCCGATCAATTGACCGCGCTACAAAAAGAGTTTAAATCTTCATCTACGGGTTCTACCTCGAATACGAGCCAAACCAATGCAAGCAAAAACGGGACAGAGACAATCGATCCAAATACCCAAGATGCTATTGTGAAACAGCTGATTGAAGCATTATTACAATACATTTTACAGTTGTTGAAGTAAGCTATTGTTCGGTAGGATGATGTGGGTCATCCTACTTTTTAAAACAATAAAGATTAGTGAGCAGACCATGTTTAAACCTTTTGAAAATGCGACAGCGTCACATGCGATTTATGACTTAACGCTGGAAAACCAAGAAGATTGCATCAATATTTATGGTAATTTGCAGCTCACCAAAGATCAGGCTGGTTTACAGGCGGCTAAAGTTTTACAAGCTTTTCTAAATGATGTGGTCAGTGCTTTAGAAAATGAACAAAATTTGCCTGAAAAAATTGATCGTCAAGATGAACAGGAAATTGAAAATCCATTTTTATAAAATGCTAAACAGCATGATGTTTCATGTGGAACATAAAAAAGCTCATATCTAATGTAATGCCAGTCAGTTAAGAAATTGACTGGCATTTTATTTTTTAAATTCATAATGTTATTCGATACGCGAAAACGTCATCCGCAATTGTTCGAGGTAAAACTATTTTAAAAAAGTAAGGTTTCTGCGATTTATTAATCAATAAAAGGTATTTGGCGAGTTTTGCGGATGACAAATGCCTTTGATTACTTTGGGCTTATCCAAAGT